>JBEGMT010000172.1:0-9979 GCA_041182925.1 Pseudomonadota bacterium
GGTCAGCCATACAAGCATTCGACAGCTTCTTTAGGTAATCAAGCTAAATTCTTACGTGAATTCTTAAATCGTGCTACCGAAGAAAATATTATTTATTATGTTGTTGAAGCTTTTGATCAGCCTTGGAAAATTCAGATTGAAGGTACTGCAGGTGCTTATTGGGGATTGTTTAATGTTGATAGACAGCCTAAGTTCCCAATGGAAGGTGATGTATTAGCAAACCCTAGTTGGCAGAATTGGGCAACAGGTGCCGCATTTTTAAGTATTATTTTGATGGCGGTATTCCTGTTTACTCGTAAGAGTTTGAAACTAGCAGGGAAATTCTTTTTCGGTATTATTGCTAACTTGGCTGCATCAGTTCTATTTTGGTCGGCATCAATCGCAGCTGCTCAATATCAGACCGGTTTTTCGGTGGTGTTCTGGGCTATTTTGTTGATGATGCAAGCAATGGCTATTTTAGTATTGCTAACTGAAAGTTTGGAATTAGCCGAGGTGCTTTGGCATAGAAAAGGTCGGCGCACATTTGCTCCATTAACACCAAGTGCCGATTTTAAATACCCGAAAGTTTCTATTCATTTACCGATTCATAATGAACCACCAGAAATGGTGCGCAAGACCTTAACTGCACTGGCTAAAGTGGATTATCCAAATTACGAAGTGCTAATTATGGATAACAATACTAAAGATCCTGATATTTGGCAGCCAGTTCAGGCCTATTGCCAAGAGTTGGGTGCAAAGTTTCGATTTTTCCATCTGGATAATTGGCCGGGTTATAAAGCCGGCGCGATTAACTATGCGTTAACTAATACTGCTCAAGATGCTGAGATTATTGCGGTTATCGATAGTGATTACATTTTGTCGCCTGACTGGTTGAAATCAATGGTGCCTTATTTTGATCAAGAAAATGTTGGATTTGTGCAATCGCCACAAGATTATCGGGATTTGAATCAAGGCGCATTCAAAGAGATTTGTTACTGGGAATATGCTGGTTTCTTCAATATTGGTATGGTGCAGCGTAACGAATACAATGCCATCATTCAGCACGGAACCATGACAATGGTACGCAAGTCGGCATTTGAGAAAGTCGGGCCTTGGGGTGAATGGTGTATCTGCGAAGATAGTGAATTAGGCTTGCGTTTATATGAAGCGGGTTATGATTCCGTTTATTGTAAAGAATCGTTTGGTCGTGGTTTGATGCCTGATACCTTCTCAGGTTATATGACTCAACGTTTCCGTTGGGTTTATGGCGCGATGCAAATTATTAAACGTCACTGGCGCCATTTCTTGCCAAATAAAAAGTCATCGTTAACTTCTGCTCAGCGTTATTATTTTGTGGCTGGCTGGTTGCCTTGGTTTTCGGATGCTTTGGCATTATTGTTTACCATGACCAGTTTGGTCCTTACGGCGATGATTGTTAGTGATCCTCTGCACAGTGAATTGCCTGTTGGTGCCTTTTTGTTACCAACGATAGGTTTGTTTGCTTTCAAAGTATTACGTGGCTTATGGTTATACAAAGCGCGCGTGGCTTGTTCAATGTTTCAAGCTTTAGGTGCAGCATTGGCTGGTTTGTCGCTCACCCATACTGTTGCAAGAGGTACTTTACAGGGCTTGTTTACTTCAGGTAAGCCTTTTATGCGTACACCAAAGTATGAAGCGCAAGGGCCTTTGATTGCTGGTTTATTAGTTATCTGGCAAGAGTTGTTACTTTTGGCATTGTTGATCACCGGTATTGTTGCGATGCGTTCTGTTGATCATTTTGATAATTTGAGTGGGCGGTTATGGGTTGCTGTATTAGCCGTGCAAGCGGTGCCTTATGTAGCAACTTTATTGACTATTTTGATTAGTGTTGCGCCTAACTATTTACCCGGTAAGAAATTGTCAGCGGATGAGCTAGATGTTGATTAATTTCGACCGAAATCAGCTTTATGTAATTACGTGCAGCTGATTTTTTATCTTAAAAAATAAGATTTTTGAATATTTTTAATTATCCGGTTAGTATGTATTAGTACTGGTTGGATAGTAAAAAAATAATAGATTTATCAATGGTTTGTGTTATTTTTTTTGGTATGTTTTTTTGTATTTGAGCGATAATGCTTTTTTAAAGTGGAAATTGAATTGATTTTTGCTTTGACAAAGGCAATAGCTATGTATAATGGCGCTGATTTAGCAAGGTAATCGTTGTCGCTTTACACGTCTTCCACTACCCGCTTTATTCACTACCCCCCTGTAACAGGCCAGTAATGGCAATTTTAAAAGTAAGAGAGATTTATGTCAGTACAAGTAGAAGGCAAAGTAAAATGGTTTAACGATGAAAAAGGTTTCGGTTTTATCGAGCAAGAAGGTGGAAAAGATGTATTCGTTCACTTTAGTGCTATCAATGGTAGTGGTCGTAAAACCTTAAAAGAAGGTCAACGCGTTACTATGGAAGTTACTACCGGTCAAAAAGGCCCACAAGCTGAAAACGTCACTCCGTTATAAGCTTTGGCTAAATAAAAAACCGCCGAAAGGCGGTTTTTTTTGCTTAAAAGAAATGTTCTTATAGTTCACGTCTGCCATTAAAGGCGTGTGAAAGAGTGCTGCTGTCAATAAATTCCAGTTCGCCCCCCATGGGAATGCCGTGAGCAATTCGTGTGCAGAGAATTTGATATTTTGTAGCGACTTCGCTGATAAAGTGTGCAGTCGCCTGGCCTTCCACGGTTGAATTGGTCGCTAGAATAATTTCTTTTAGCTCACCACTACGCATTCGTTGTTCCAATTGATCAAAACCCAATTGATCGGGGCCAATCCCATCCAATGGTGATAGGCGGCCATGTAGTACGAAGTATTTGCCTTTGAAGTTTGTTGCTTGATCAATAACCCACACGTCAGAAGGGCTTTCTACTATACAAAGTGTGTCTGTATCTCTAAGTGGATTGGAGCAAATTTCACAAAGATTGCGTTCCGTCAAGGTTCGGCATTGCTGACAAAAGCCGACTTCAATCATCGCTTGGCCAAGAATTTGGCTTAATTGCTGCCCACCGTCTCGATTGCGTTGCAATAAATGAAACGCCATGCGTTGTGCTGATTTGGTGCCAACGCCTGGTAAGCAGCACAAACTTTGGATTAATTCTTTGACTAAGCCTTGATTATGCATTGTTAGAATGGCATTTGAAAACCGGGGGGTAAAGGCATGCCAGCGGTAACCTCTGACATTTTTTCTTTTTTCACTTTGTTAACTTTGTGAACTGCGTCATTAATGGCTGCGGCAACTAAATCTTCCAGCATATCTTTATCATCACCCACTAAAGAGGGATCGATGCTCACTTTACGTGCTTCGCGTTTGCCGTTCATGATGATAGTTACTAAACCTCCGCCGGATTCGCCTTGCACTTCCATAGCGGCCAATTCTTCTTGCGCTTGTTTGAAGTTTTCTTGCATTTTTTGAGCTTGTTGCATAATGCTAGCGAGAGGGTTTTTCATGGTTACTCCGTTCGTTAATTAATTGGCTCAATGCTGCCAGGCATAATTCTGGCGCCAAAATTTTCTTTTAAATTATTAATATTGGAGTCGGTGTTTATGGCATCGACCGCATTTTGTTGTTGGTTTTCGCGTGCTTGCTGAATTTCCAAGGCGGGCGTCATTTGCTGTGTTGCCTGTGCGGTTATCACTAATTTTAAAGATTTACCGTAATATTTTTCTAGTGCTGTTTTTAGATTTTCTTCGGCTTTGGTACCGACTTGTTGGAATTTTGGATCAAGTAGTAAGCGGCAAGTGTTGCCGTCTATGCTATCTAGCACGCAATTATTGGCGAGTTCTTTGGTGCGACCGCTGATATTAATGGCTCTAATGATTTCAGGCCATTGGCTTGATTCTGGTAAATGAATATTTTGTGAGGGCTCAGCGGTGATTGCTGGCTCGGTAGGTTTAATTGTTCTAGTAGGGCTGATTTTTACTGGTGTTAATTTTGGTTGCGATTGGCTCTGTGTGCTAGATTGGGGGCGAAATACTAGCATTCGCAGCATTACCATTTCAAAGCCGCTACGTGGGTCGGGCGCAAGAGCAAGGTCGCGTAAACCGATTAGGCCAATTTGATAATACAGTTGTACATCTTCGGGGCCGATGTTTTTCGATAGATTACTAATCAGTTCCGCATCAAATTCCGCGTCAGTAAATTGAGCGCTCTGTTGATTAATGGCGATGCGATGTAAGACTTGTAAGACCTGTTGCAAAATATCAGTGTAATCAGGTGTTAATTCGGCTAATGAAGCTATTTTGTTTAGTAGGATTTGCGTGTTGCCTGTGGCTAAAGCTTCAAGCACTTCATGAATTGGTTGCTGGGCTACGCTACCTAGCATACCGGTTACAGCTTTAATATTGACTTCACCGCTGCCGTAGACGATGGCTTGATCAAGCAAACTCAATGCATCGCGTAAACTACCGTCAGCGGCGCGAGCAATCATTTTTAATGCAGGTGTTTCAAAGCTAATTGCTTCCTGTCCCAGAATAAATTGCAATTGCTGGTTAATTTGTTCAGGTAGTAAGCGTTTTAGATTAAATTGCAGACAACGCGATAACACCGTTACGGGAATTTTGTGCGGATCTGTGGTTGCCAGTAAGAATTTTACATGAGCAGGAGGTTCCTCTAGTGTCTTTAATAAGGCGTTAAAGCTATGGCTAGACAGCATGTGAACTTCGTCAATCAGATAAATTTTATAGCGCCCCTGGTTGGGTGCATATTGGACATTATCGAGTAGATCGCGGGTGTCTTCGACTTTGGTGCGAGAGGCAGCATCGACTTCGATTAAATCCATAAATCGACCTTGCTCAAAATCACAGCAGATCGCACATTCACCGCAAGGATTGAAGTCTTTAAGGTTTTCGCAATTAATTGCTTTAGCTAGGATGCGGGCAACTGTAGTTTTACCAACACCGCGAGTACCGGTAAATAGATAGGCATGATGTAATCTGTCATTTTGGAGGGCATGAATTAGCGATTGGCTAACATGCTCTTGGCCGACAAGTTGAGTAAAGTTGCTGGGACGCCATTTTCTGGCAAGAACCTGATAAGTCATTAGCAACAGAGAAAGGGAAGTTTTGGGAGGCTACTGTGCCAGCCACATCCCGGCACACGAATCTGCTGCTACCGTTGCTCCCTTCCGGGCCTGGCGGGGTTTGCAGCGTATCGTTGCGAGAGGACCGACACAGTAACCATAAAAATCAGTGGAAAACTGAAAGAGCCATTATGCTTAAATTCCACCGATTAAGCAACTGCTTTCTTAATTGATTCCTTAACAAACATTTAACGTACTTGTAATGACGCTAACAAAGTTGCAATAGAATGACCGAATGAAGTCCCTAATTTACCGGCTAATCGCTCCATTAAATGTTCTTGTGGCGTAAAATTGACTTGTTCTTCAATGCCTAAAACTTCACGAGAAATTGAATCAACGCTTCCGAAACCATCAGCCAGCCCCAGTCTTACACCTTCTGCGCCTGTCCAAACCAAGCCTGAAAACATTTCTGGTGCCTCTGTTTCTTTTAGTCTTTGACCACGACCATCACGTACTGCCTGGATAAATTGTTGATGAACTTGGTCTAATAAAGATTGCATATGTTTGGTTTCTTGGTTTTTGACTGGCGAAAATGGGTCAAGCATGGCTTTATGTTCCCCAGCTGTCAGTAATCGACGTTCAACACCGAGTTTTTCAAGTACATGGGTAAAACCAAAACCGTTCATCACCACGCCAATTGAACCGATGAGACTGGCTTGATTGACAAAAATTTTGTCGCTGGCTGCAGCAATATAGTAACCACCAGAAGCGCAAATATCACCGACTACCGAATAAATTGGTAACTCAGGATGGAGTTTCTTTAAACGTTTAATTTCGTCATAAATATCAGCCGCTTGCACAGGACTGCCGCCTGGAGAATTAATATTAAGAATAATGCCTTTGGTATTTTTATCTTTAGCGGCATCACGTAAGCCAGTAATCACACTCTGGGCATTAGCAGATTCACCTTCAGCGATCATTCCGAAAACATCAACTATAGCTGTGTGGTTGCCATTAGTAGACATCTCCGGCTCAAAATTCGGATATGCCACGATTAACAGTAATGCGACAAAATAGCCGAATGTCAGTAATTTAAAAAAGATTCCCCATCGCCGTGTGGATTTTTGTTCATTTAGTGCAGCAAACGCTAGTTGCTCGAGCACTTTTTTTTCCCAGTCCGGTTTTATCTGTTCAGTTGTTAGATTTTCTGATTGATTATCCATTTAATTAAAGCCCCTTAAAGAATATCCATTAAGTCAGTTGGGTATGGCAAGCAGCGCAATGGCTGATATTGCTGTAAGATTGATTCAGCATGTGCGCCACAGGTTACCCCGATTGATGCAACTTGTGCATTCAAAGCCATTTGCAAATCATGAATTGAATCTCCGACCATCAATGTGCGTTGTTTGTTCACTCCTAATTCGGCAACAATCTCATCAATCATCAGTGGATGGGGTTTTGAAGCGGTTTGATCTGAACTGCGGGTTGTACAAAACAAATCAGCAACGCCAGTGCCTTCAATAGCTTGAACTAATCCATTGGCATTTTTACCGGTTGCAATAGCCAAGCGATAGCCTGATAGCTTAAGTTTTTCCAACATTTCGTAAACACCAGGAAATAAATTATCACGGCTGATTTGTTTAGAAAAAAAGGTTTGGCTGTAATCGTTAACCAGTTTGTGCTGGATTTCGCCATCAATGTTGGGAAACAAGGTTTTAATCGCATTTTCGATACTCAAACCAATAATATCTTTGGCAGCTTGAGCAGGTGGAATCGGGCAGTGGTGATTGACAGCAGCGTTTTGAATGCAATGCACAATCCAGTCGATAGAGTCGACCAATGTGCCGTCCCAGTCAAAAATAATTAAATCAAAGCGGTTTTTCATGGCTCAGTAAATCTTGTAAATCGTCGGGTAGCGGTGCAGTAAAGTGAAGCGGCTCGCCTGTGACAGGATGGTTAAATCGTAATTGTTCTGCGTGTAAAAACAGGCGCTTATAGCCGCGTTTTTTAAAGGATTTATTGGTTGCATCCTCGCCGTAACGGTCATCACCAATAATCGGATGTCCCAGCCATGCTGCATGAACTCTGATTTGATGAGTTCGGCCAGTTTTAGGTGCGGCATGAACCAACGTGGCGTCTTGAAACTGTTTTAAGCGGGTAAATAAGGTTTCAGCCGATTTACCTGCTTTATTCACCGACACCATGCGCTCACCGGATAAACCAATATTTTTCAGCAATGGCGCATCAACGACTTGTTTCTTGCGTTGATATTGTCCGGCAAGCAAGGCAATGTAAGTTTTTCTAACCCCATCGCCACGAAAAAACTCATGTAACACTTTCAAAACTGAGCGTTTTTTAGCAATTAGTAAGCAACCCGAGGTTTCTTTATCTAGCCTGTGTACCAGTTCCAGAAATTTTTGCTGTGGCCTGATTTTGCGCATCGCTTCGATAATTCCTGAATCCACCGTACTTCCACCATGCACTGCAAAGCCTGACGGTTTGTTTAAAACAATAAATCCTTCGTCTTCATAAATAATCTGGTTTTCGAGATTAAAGCGCAAGGCAGGTTGGACGATGATTTCGTCGCTCTTTTCAGCGACTCGCACTGGTGGAATTCTGACGACGTCACCAATTTTTAATTTATAGCTAACATTGACACGTCCTTTGTTAACTCTAACTTCGCCTTTGCGGACAATCCGATAAATGTGGGTTTTCGGTACGCCTTTTAAGAAGCTAATCAAAAAATTATCCAAGCGTTGTTCGGCATTGGCTTCGCAGATTTCGACATGTTTTACTTGAGGCGAGGAAGGAGAGGATAGCGTATTCATGTTTTAAATGATAACAAACATAACCATAACCCATGTTTAAAATTGCTGGGGTGGATAAAGATTGTTATATTAGCCCAGTTTATCTATTGATAGATGACATTAAAAATTAAAGACAATGACCTAAAAAGCAATGAGCTTGGGTCGATAAAGAATTTTTAGGGTTTTATCGCTCAACCCATGATGAGCGACTTGTGTCCTAGCTATAGCGTTGGAAATAACAGAGCCCCCCGCAAGCGCCGCCCTCGGAATACCGAATTTGCTGCAAACACAGTTATTTTTGTCGTTTAAAATCAGCCTGGCCGCTTCTTTTTGCAAAGTTGGGAAATATCGCTGACTTATTTGCGATCACTTAGCCTGTTTAACCGCTAGTTAGGATTCTACAAAAAAGGATAATTTAATGAAAAGAATGCTTATCAACGCTACGCAGCCCGAAGAGTTGCGCGTCGCTTTGGTAGATGGTCAAAAACTCTATGATTTTGATATCGAAGTTCCATCAAAAGAACAAAAAAAATCCAATATCTACAAAGGCATTATTACTCGAGTAGAACCGAGTTTAGAAGCCGTTTTCGTCAATTACGGTGCGGAAAAGCACGGTTTTTTACCTTTTAAAGAAATCGCCCCAGAGTACAAAATGGGCGATAGCGATACTCCGAGCAAAAGTAATATTCGTGAAGGTCAGGAAATTGTTGTCCAGATTGAGAAAGAAGAGCGAGGTAATAAAGGTGCAGCGCTAACGACCTATATTAGTTTGGCTGGCACTTACTTGGTGTTAATGCCAAATAATCCCAAAGCAGGTGGTATTTCCAGACGTATCGAAGGCGATAATCGCAGTGAATTGCGTGAAACTATGGCCGCTTTAGAAATTCCAGAAACCATGGGATTGATTATTCGGACAGCTGGTTCTGATAAAAATGTTGAAGAGTTACAGTGGGATTTAAATTACCTATTACAACTTTGGGAAGCGATTGATCGTTCCAGTGCTGAACAAGCTGCGCCATTCTTAATTTTCCAAGAAAGTAATGTCATTATTCGTGCTTTGCGTGACCATTTACGTGGCGATATTGATGAAATTCTGATTGACCAAGAAAGCGCCTTCAAACTGGTGACCAACTTCTTGAAACAGGTCATGCCTCATAACCTGAACAAAGCCAAGTTATATCAAGACAGTGTGCCATTATTCAGCCGCTACCAAATCGAAACCCAAATCGAAATGGCTTACAAACGCGAAGTTAGCTTGCCGTCTGGTGGCTCTATCGTGATTGACCATACCGAAGCTTTAACTTCAATCGACATCAACTCAGCTCGCGCCACCAAAGGTAGCGATATTGAAGAAACCGCGCTGAATACCAATTTGGAAGCGGCTGATGAAATCGCTCGCCAATTGCGATTACGCGATTTGGGTGGCTTGTTTGTGATTGATTTCATCGACATGATGTCAAATAAAAATCAACGCGATGTTGAAAACCGATTGCGTGATGCTTTAAAAATTGACCGTGCCCGAATTCAAACTGGCCGTATTTCCCGATTTGGTTTGATGGAAATGTCCAGACAACGTCTGCGTCCATCATTAGGTGATTCAACGCAATTGACTTGCCCACGTTGTAAAGGCCAAGGCACGATTCGTAATGTCGAATCTGTGACGCTGGCTGTGTTGCGTTTAATTGAAGAAGAAGCAATGAAAAAAGGCACAGAGCGGGTCATTGCTCATTTGCCAATTGATTGTGCGACCTTTTTGTTGAATGAAAAACGTGCCGCTGTGCAAGAGTTGGAAGCGCGTTTAAAAGTCAGCATTATTGTTTTGCCAAGTAAACATCTTGATACACCGGCTTACGATATTGAGCGGATTAAGTCGGTGGAAGGCAGTGAAGATAAAACCAGTCATCAATTCCTCAAACTTGAAGAAAATGTGGTGCCTGAGTTTGTTAAACATAGCCATGTCAAAGTTGAAAAAGCCGCCGTTAAAGAGTTCTTGCCAGATGCGCCGGCACCGGTTCAAAACAAAAAAACGTCAAGCAGCTTGATTCAACGTTTTTGGCAAAAATTGGTTGGTAGCAATACTAAAGCCAGTGAAGTAGTCGAATCTACAGAAAAAACCGGTGATGATAAACCTAAGAATCCACG
>JBEGMT010000173.1:0-7272 GCA_041182925.1 Pseudomonadota bacterium
TTCGGTAAATGTTAGTAAGAGTTTCGGTGATAACCTCAATTTATCCTTAGGCGCCGATCACAGTTACGTCAATACAGCTGGCGCGATTATCAATGATTTAAGTGTTAATCGTGGCGAAGCCAAAGCCAAAATCAAGCTGATCGAATCACTGAGTTTAACTATCAACAATGCTTATTTTTACTATTCAGACCATAACCAACGTAATCGCACCGAGTTGCAACTGGATAGTAAATTCTGGAACATTAATGATTTAAGCATTGGTGCGGAATTTGTTTATGACGATACTCAAAAAAACAATCTGTTATTTTGGACACCGGATAGATACACTGCTTTCGCCGCACCGATGAGTTATAAACAGCAATGGAACGAGACAGTTAACACCGAAATCGCTATTGCGCCAGGGATGGGTAAAGAAGCTGACAAGGATTTTAAATTTCAGATCAATGCGCTGGGTAAGCTGAATTTGAAAGTTAATGATGATTTAAACCTTGATCTCAGTCTAAACCGTTATCAAGCGGCGACTTATTCGAGTTTTAGTGCATTTGCTGGCGTTTCGCTGAGGTTTTAGGCGTAAGTTGACTTGCGATTGTTGGGTTAAACGCTATCGAGCTAACCCAACTTATATCTAGTCTGTTTTTCAAAAACACCAACTAATCATTGCAAACGCCTTGTCACTCTCAACAAGTCTTCCAGGGTATCAACTCCCGCTTCTGGGGTTTTCTCAACCACTTTCACCAGCACTTTTTCACCGTGCCACAGAATCCGTAATTGCTCCAACGACTCGACGCTTTCCAATGGCGATGGTTGCCAATTACAGTAATCTTGCAAGAAACTGACTCGGTAAGCGTACATACCGATATGACGTAAATGCGGCAAACTGGCGGCTTGAGGATGGTAGTGATTAGGAAAACTGGCGCGGTCCCAAGGTATCGCAGCGCGGCTGAAATACAAGGCATAGCCGTTTTTATCCAGCACCACTTTCACCGCATTGGGATTAAATACTTCATCGGCATCGTGAATTTTGGCGGCTAAAGTGGCAATCCCCGCTTGCGATTGACTAGCTAGTGCTTCAGCCGCGTCGCGAATATAAGCTGGTGGAATTAACGGCTCGTCGCCTTGTAAATTCACCACAATAGTCTCAGCCGACCAACCCAAAAGCTGCGCCACTTCTGCTAAACGCTCGGTGCCGGATTGGTGATTGGGATTGGTCATCACGGCTTGCATGCCCAACCCGATCACGGTATCGAAAATCCGTTGGTCATCGGTAGCGACCACCACTTGCTCGGCATCAGCTTCTAAAGCCCGTTGGCAGACATGGGCAATCATCGGTTTACCAGCAATGTCTAACAACGGCTTGCCCGGTAAGCGGGTTGAAGCATAGCGAGCGGGAATCACGACTTTAAAGGCAGTTTTCATTTGCGATAAGCTTCTGTTTCTTCAAAACTCAGTTGGCGGGCTTCGTCTTCTAACATCACCGGAATCGCGTCGCGAATCGGGAAAGCTAGTTTGTCGGCTTTGCAGATCAATTCTTGCTTGGCGTTGTCGTAAACCAAACTGCTTTTGCAAATTGGGCAAGCCAAAATATCGAGTAATTTTTTATCCATGAGATTTCTGTTTTAGTAGAGTTAAAAGTTGTTGGGAAAAGGCAGCCGGCAATTGCGCGGTGACCGGTAAATACCAAAAATTGGCTTGAGCAAATTTGACGCATTTCACCGCGTCTTTTTCGGTCATTAACAACGGTTGCTCGTGGTTAAATTGTAAATCGTCGGCAGTAAAAACGTAGTGATCGGGGAAAGGATGATTTTGAGCTTCAATCCCAGCGGTTTTGATTTGGGCGAAAAATCGGTTGGGGTTGCCTATCGCAGCGAGTGCATGACAAGCCGTGCGTTGAAAATAGCTGGCTGGCTGTTGTTCACCGGTCAATAAATTAACCCAAGTTTGACCTTGGCATTGCATAGCAAACTCGCCTTCCTGAAGTTCTTTGCCGCCATTGACGACCACAAAATCGACTTCTTCTATCCGAGTCTGCGGTTCACGTAATGGCCCAGAAGGTAGGCAATAACCATTGCCAAACCGTCTATCACCATCAATCACCACAATTTCAATATCGCGGCGCAAGGCATAATGCTGTAAACCATCGTCAGAAATAATCACATCGCAATAATGATTAGCTAACAAGTGTTTGGCGGCTTCGACTCGTTTCACACCTACCACCACCGGACAGGCGCAGCGTTTGGCTAATAACACCGCTTCATCGCCAACTAACGCCGTATCGCTATCGGCAGTCACCGTTTGCGGGATTTGATTGGCTTCGCCGCTATAACCGCGACTAATCACCCCAGGGTTGTAACCGTTGTCTTTCAGCCATTGCACCAAATGAATCACCAACGGGGTTTTGCCGGTGCCGCCAACGGTAATATTGCCGACGATAATCACCGGTACTGGTAATTTAGTGCGCTTGAAAATACCAATGTTGTATAAAAAACGTCTAAAGCGAATGATGTCAACGTAAATCATCGACCAAGGCATCATCCAGCCAGACACATACAAATCTTTGTACCAAAGCACTTGTAACCATTCGGCTATTTTTCTTTTGATTGGCATCATGGGCGCTCCGGTGGATTAATGGCAAAACTTAAGTGATGAAAACCCAGTTGATTGGCAGCATCCAAGGCGCTGACTACGGCTTGATGCTGGGCTTTACCATCGGCATTGATAATCAACGGTAGTTGGCGAGTAGCGATAGTTTGCTGAGCCAAAGCGGCTTTTAAACCGTCTAAATTCGGGTTAGCCAAAGCCAAGGCTTTGCCGTCAGCGCCGGTTAATGAATAAGCGCCATTGGCATCAATAAAAAGATTTAGGGTTTGGTTTTCTTGGGTTGATTGGCTACCGGTAGCTTCTGGCAAATTGATTTTTAATTCGCTGTGATGACGAAAAGTAGTGGCAACCATAAAGAAAAACAGCAACACTAACAACACATCAATCATTGGTATCAAACCGATTTCCACCGATGAGCGGCGTTTACGACGAAACTCCATTAGATGCTCTCTCTGTCGCCTTGCATGATGTCGATTAAACGCAAGGCATTTTCTTCCATTTGCACGACATGATCATCTACCAAGCGTTCAAAATAACGATGAAAAAACAGGCTGGGAATCGCTACCGTTAAACCGGATGCAGTACAAATCAAGGCTTCGGAAATACCATTGCTCAAGATGGTCGGGTCGCCCATGCCGCCAATTGCAAGGTCAGAAAACACCCGAATAATGCCATCAACAGTGCCTAATAGACCTAATAACGGCGTGATGGAGGCGATGCTACCCAAAGTGTTTAGATAGCGTTCAAGTTCGTGAGCGACTTGTCTGCCGACTTCTTCGATGCTGACTTTCATCATCTCGCGGCCATATTTGCGGTTCAGTAAACCAGCCGCCAAAATGCGACCGAGTGGCGAACTGACTTTAATTCGTCTAATTGCGGCTTCATTGAGTTTATTATCACGGTGCAATTGCCCAATATGCGCCATTAACTCGGCAGGGATGATTTTTTGACGCTGCAACGACCAAAGCCGCTCGCCGATAATCGCCATCGCCACAATCGAAGACAAAATGATGGGAAACATCATCCAACCGCCGTTTTTTATAACCTCAAACACCTATCAGTTCCTTAATTTTGGGGACAGGTCGGGATTTTACCGCAATGTGGTGGGATTTTGCCGATTCGTGGTGGTTTGAAGACGGTGGCATCGAAAGACGCCACCTTTAAAAGCAAAGAAACGTTTAAATTTTAGCGACCCGTTGTTTTAAATAGTCAGCAAATTCTTGGTTAATTTCTTGATGCAATAAACCGTATTCAACATTGGCTAACAAAAAGCCAAATTTAGAACCGCAATCGTAACGGTTGCCTTCAAATTCATAAGACAACACTTGCTCATCTTTCATTAACGCTGCAATCGCATCAGTTAATTGAATTTCGCCGCCAGCACCACGACCAGTGTTTTCGATTTTTTCAAAAATCGCTGGGGTTAAGATATAACGACCGACCACCGCAATGTTGGAAGGTGCGACTTCTGGTTTGGGTTTTTCGACGATGGATGACAAGCGCCCCACTTTTGGCGCAGTTTCTGTATGTTCGACGATGCCGTATTTATGGGTTTCTTTCGGATCAACCCGCTCAACACCCAAAATACTGCTTTGTTCCTGATTAAACAATTCCACCATTTGTTTGATGCAACCGCGCGAGCCGTCTTCGATTAAATCATCTGGCAAAATCACCGCAAACGGTTCATCACCAACCACGGCTTTGGCACAATGCACTGCATGACCTAAACCGAGTGCTTCGGCTTGACGGACAAACACACAAGTCACATGCGGCGGTAACAATTCGCGCAGCATTTTTAACAATTCGGTTTTACCGCTCTTTTCCAGTTCTTTTTCAAGTTCGTAAGATTTATCAAAGTGATCAGGAATCGAATTTTTGTTACGTCCAGTGACAAAAATCATCGTATCAATACCAGCAGCAATCGCTTCCTCGACGGCATATTGAATCAAAGGCTTATCAACAATCGGCAGCATTTCCTTGGCAACGGCCTTAGTAGCTGGCAAAGAGCGAGTGCCAAGACCGGCGACAGGGAAAACGGCTTTTGTGATTTTTTTGCTCATAATGACTGTTTCTCGTTGTAGTTATAGGGTTATTGGGCTCAATAATCGCTGTCTTAGCTTATGCGTGACTTAAATAGCAGCAGAAGCAACCGCTATTTTAGGGGATAATAAGGCTTTATTTTCAACTCTTACCGAAAATCATAATGAAAAAATGGTCATACGCGTTTTTAGTAATGTTGATGCCTTTAAATTCAGGTTTTGCACAGGACTTGCTAGAAACCTATCAACTAGCCCTGCAAAATGACCCTGACTATAAAGCTTCAGATATTAACAAACTGTCAGTCGCGGAAATAAAGTCACAAAGTATTGCCCAGATGTTGCCGAATATCGGTTTTAATGCAAGTAGTAATCGCAACCGCTTACAAAGCGAAAAAAATAGTTTCATGGGTAATGGTTTACAGCACTATTGGGATCAGACGCTTGGAGTCAATCTAAAGCAACCTGTATTTCACTGGGAACATTGGATTCAACTTGATCAAGCCGATAACAAAATCGCCCAAGCTGAAGCCCAATTCCAAGCCAAACACCAAGGTCTAATCAGACGCACTAGCGAAGCTTATTTCAACATTTTAGCCGCACAAGATAATTTGGAATTTGCAGGCTCAGAAAAAAAAGCCATCGCCAAACAGCTTGAACAAGCCAAACAACGCTTCGAAGTCGGGATTATTGCCATTACCGATGTTTACGAAGCGCAAGCCGGCTATGACCGCGCTTTAGCCAGTGAAATCGAGGCGCAAAACCAACTCGATAACAGCAAAGAAGCCTTGCGGGAAATTCTCGGTGACAATAGTGCCAATCTGAATAGCTTACAGACACAAATCCCATTAAGCCCCCCAGCCCCCGAAGATTTAAACGCCTGGTCAGATAGCGCTGAAAACAATAATTTTTCGATTGTGGCGCAATTTAACCAAACCGAATATATCCGCAAAACCATTGATTTACAGCAATCCAAACATTTACCTACTTTAGATTTAGTTGCCCAATACAAACAACAAGATAACGGCAACGCATTCGGTTTTCGCGGTGATAACGAAGTCATCGGCCTGCAAATGAATTTACCCCTATTTGAAGGCGGCGGCACTTTATCTCGCACCCGCCAAGCTCAACACGACTACGAAGCCGCCAAACAAGACCTGTTAAAAGTGAAACGGAGCACAACCCGTGGCGTTAAAGATGCGTTCCGTGGCGTCGTTTCCAGTATTAGCCGCGTTAAGGCTCTGGAGGCAACCGTGCAATCGGCTGAAAAAGCCGTCGAAGCCGCTGAAGCCGGTTTTGAAGTCGGCACGCGAACCATGGTGGATGTATTAACCGAAGAACGCAATTTGTATAAAGCCAAAAGCGACTATGCGCGGAGCCGTTACGATTATTTGATTAATGGCATCAAACTGAAAGAAGCCGCCGGCAGTTTAAGTGAATTGGATTTACAACAAATTAATCAGTATTTGCAAAGGCTGTAGTTCTCCAAAAAACGACCGACAAATTTATTTTGACTTAGGCAGCCCCCTATGATGACTCTCAATATCAATGGCAAACCGCATAAAATTGATTTACCTGCCGACACCCCTTTATTGTGGGCGTTACGCGATCAACTCGGCTTAACCGGCACTAAATACGGTTGCGGGATTTCGGCATGTGGGGCTTGCACTGTTCATATCAACAATCTGCCTGTTCGAGCTTGTGTCACGCCACTTTCAGAAGCAGTTGGTAAACCCATCATCACCATCGAAGCCATCAATCAAGATCCAACCGGTCAAAAAGTTCAACAGGCTTGGCTAGATTTGGAGGTCGCTCAATGCGGTTACTGCCAAAGCGGACAAATCATGTCGGCCACCGCATTATTGAAACAACAGCCCAAACCCAACGATGCCGAGATTGATAAAGCCATGAGTGGTCATATTTGTCGCTGCGGCACTTACACCCGGATTCGTAGCGCAATCAAACACGCCGCCGGTTTAGAGGAGCAAGCCCAATGAAATCTCCCAATCTATTCACTGATAACGCCGAACAAATTGACAACATCAGCCGCCGCCAGTTTCTGAAACAATTTGCTTTAAGCGGTTTGGTGCTGGCGGTTGGCTTACCGGCTTTAAGCTTTGCTGAACAAAGCAAGTACGGGGCAGAAGCCATGCCGCATGGCTCGGTAGACAATCCCTTGGTATTCGTCGCCATCGCCGATGATGGCACAGTGACTATCATTTGCCACCGCTCTGAAATGGGTCAAGGTATCCGCACCAGCTTGCCAATGGTAGTGGCTGATGAACTCGAAGCTGATTGGCAAAAAGTCAAAATCGTTCAAGCACCTGGTGACGAAGCGCGGTTTGGTAATCAAGACACTGACGGCTCGCGCAGTATGCGGCACTTTTTTATGCCCATGCGTCGCGTCGGCGCAGCGGCCAGACAAATGTTAGCCAATGCCGCCGCTACACAATGGCAAGTCAGTATTGATGAAGTTCATGCCGAACAACATTACATCATTCATAGCGCCACAGGCCGACGTTTAAGCTACGGCGAATTAGCCCAAGCCGCCAGTCAATTAGCGGTACCAAGCCGTGAAAATTTAAAACTGAAACAACCCGCTGATTTTCGTTACATCGGCAAAGGCCAACAAAAAAAC
>JBEGMT010000174.1:0-7404 GCA_041182925.1 Pseudomonadota bacterium
ATTTACACCACAATATAAACAAATCCTTATATTTACTTTAATCGGGCCACGCTTATGATTTTTAGACAACTTTTCGAAGCAGAAACGTCTACATACAGCTATTTGCTTGGCTGCGAACGCACTCGCCGCGCCAGTTTAATCGACTCGGTTGCCTCGGAAGTTGATACTTATATTGATTTACTGCAAAGCCTAAATCTCAATTTACTCTACACCTTTGAAACCCACGTCCATGCCGACCACATCACCGGCGCAGGCTTACTCAGACAAAAATTAGGCTCTAAAAGTGTGGTACATCGCGATGCTGGGGCGATGTGCGCTGATTTATTAGTCACTGACGGCGTGTTATTACAAATCGGTGATTTGGAATTTGAAGTTCGCCACACCCCTGGCCACACCAACGGTTGCGTCAGTTATCTGATGCAGGATCGCGTCTTTACCGGCGATGCGCTGTTAATCAACGGCAGTGGTCGCACCGATTTTCAACAAGGCGATGCCGGCCAGCTTTATGACAGCATCACTAAAAAATTATTTACCCTGCCTGCTGACACTTTGGTCTACCCCGGCCACGATTACCAAGGCAACACTGTCTCAACAATTAAACAAGAAATCGCCAAAAACAGCCGCTTAGGCAACAACGCCAGCCGCGAGCAATTTATCGCCACCATGCAAAACCTGAAGCTGGCCTATCCCAAATTCATCGATCAAGCCTTACCGGCCAATCAATCCTGCGGCTTAATGCCGCAAGGTTAAAGGGAAACCAGTCATGTTATTGACACTTGCACTCTCTATCATCATCGGCTTATTACTTGGTTTACTGGGTGGTGGCGGTTCGATTTTGACTGTGCCGATGCTGGTTTACTTATTAAAAGTCGATCCCAAAACTGCAATTACGACCGCTTTTGTTGTGATCGGTAGCTCCAGTCTGATAGCCTTAATCCCACATGCAAAACGCGCTGCGGTTTGCTGGAAAAGCGGCTTATCGTTTGGTTTAAGTGGCATGTTAGGTGCATTTTCTGGCGGACGATTAGCCAGCCATTTTCCCAATGACTTATTGATGCTGTTTTTTGGCGTGATCTGTTTATTAACCGGCTTGCTGATGGTTAGGGGCAATAAGCCACAACACTCAGCAGCTAACGCAGAACCGATTAGCCTTTGCCCTCTAAAACTGCCGCTCCTAAAACTGCTAATCAACGGTTTTCTGGTTGGTGGCTTAACCGGCATAGTCGGCATCGGTGGCGGCTTTATTATTGTTCCAGCCCTGACATTACTGGTTGGTTTGACCTTACAAGGCGCGATAGGTACTTCTCTACTCATCATCGCCATGAATTCTGCTGCCGGCTTAATCGGCTATAGCAGCCAAATCAGCTTAAATCTCGAATTAACGTTATTAATAACCGTCGGCACTGTATTTGGCAGTTTAGTCGGTGGCTATTTATCCAACTACTTACCAGCCCAAACCTTAAAACGTAGTTTTGGCGTCTTAGTGATGTTGGTCGCCCTCTATGTGCTGTATCAGACTATCAATTGGCAAAACTGGCTTAATCTAAACGGCTTGATCGTTGTCATCCTGAATTTAGTTTTGTTAAGTGGCTGGATAGCTTATGCAAAGACCTTACAAAAAACAGATCGCGCACTTTTTGAAGATGACGATTAAAACAGGCTGAGGAGGCATTATGACATCAGTATTCAACCCATCCCGCCGCCACTTTATGGCACAAACCGGCCTTGGCGCACTCGCTTTAACCAGTCTGCCAAGCTGGTTACAAGCAATGGAAGGCATGAACAAATTGCCGCCCAACAAAGCCTCAGCTAACTTTCATCCAGACGTTGAAATCGATTTAACCTGCCAACCATCAACCGCAGCGATTTTGCTCGGTCAAGCAACCCGAGTTTTACGCTACACCGCTAAATTGATCAAAGGCCCCGCCAACAGCGTCAGCGAAATTCCCGGCGCCTACCTTGGCCCGATTCTTCGTTTTGAAACCGGCCAAAAAATTCGCATCAATTTTATAAACTTATTAGACGAACCCAGCATTACTCACTGGCATGGCTTACACGTACCCGCGGAAATGGACGGCAGCCCGATGTATGCGATCGACAAAGGCCAGCGCTTTGTCTACGAGTTTGAAATGCGCAATCGCGCCAGCATGAACATTTACCACCCGCATCCTCACGGCATCACCGGACGTCAGGTTTACCAAGGTTTAGCCGGTGCGATTATTGTTAATGACGATGAAGAACGCCGCTTACAACTACCCAGTGGCGAATATGAAATCCCTTTAGTGATTCAAGATCGCCAATTTGACGATCAAAATCAATTGCACTACGCCAGTCACATGCACGACCGGATGATGGGTTTTTACGGTGATCAAATTCTGGTCAACGGCAAACCAAACGCCACCCTCAATCTAGCCAGCCGCGCTTATCGATTGCGCATTCTCAACGGTTCAACGGCACGCATTTACAAACTGGCATGGGACGATAATTCCCCGATTACTGTCATCGGCACCGATGGCGGTTTATTAGAAGCGCCGATCAGCAAACCTTATGTGATGCTGGCTCCCGGTGAGCGAATTGACGTTTGGGCGGATTTTAGTGGTCGCAAAGTTGGCAGCCAGTTAGTGATGCGTAGCCTAGCGTTTTCCGGAGCCTTACCGATGATGGGCATGATGGGTATGGGTGGCCACCGTGGTGGTCACGGCATGGGCATGGGAATGCGCGGTGGCATGCATAATCGTGTGCAACAAGGCGACACCCAAATGGGTAGCGATTACCCGATTCTCACCATCAACATTAATCGCCAAATCAACGACACTCCTAACCTGCCCAAACAGTTATCGACCATCAAACACTACAGCTTGGCTGATGTCAGCAATCCTAAGCAACCGTTACCGATTGCGATTTCCGAAGCACCAATGGCAATGTTGTTAAACGGCAGACCCTATGCTGAAAACGACCTGCAAGCCTTCGAGCGCGTACCGCTTAACAGCATTCAGTTAATCGAGATTCTCCATAGTAACAGCGGTCATGGCATGGGCGGAATGGGCGGCGGCATGATGGCAATGGCGCATCCGATTCATTTACACGGCCAATATTTCCAAATTCTCAGCCGCCAGCAAACCAAACCCAGCGATGCCTATAACAGCGTCAAAGACGGTTTTATCGAAGGCGGCTGGAAAGATACCGTGCTTGTCATGCCCGGCGAAACAGTCAAAATCATCAAGCCATTTGAGGATTTCAAAGGCTTGTTTATGTATCACTGCCACAACTTGGAACATGAAGACATGGGCATGATGCGCGAATTTTCAGTCGAATAAGGCAGTGCCATGACAACAAGATTAGGCTGGGAAATAGCCACCGCTTTATTACTCAAAATTGTGTTGCTGATTGGTTTATGGTTTTTGATTTTTCGCTGGTCAGATCGGCCAACCACCAAGCCCGATGTCGCCCAGCATTTATTAAGTACCGATCCCGTTTCAATTCAATCAATCCAGGAGTCTAGTCATGTTCGGTGACGATATTGTCATGCTGTCACGGATGCAGTTTGGTCTGACAGCACTTTACCATTTCTTATTTGTACCGCTGACGCTGGGTATGACTTTTATTTTGGGGATTATGGAATCGGTCTATGTAATGACTGGCCGCGAAGTCTACAAAGATATGACCAAATTCTGGGGCAAATTGTTCGGGATTAACTTTGCCATGGGGGTGACCACTGGTATTACCTTGGAATTCCAATTTGGCACCAACTGGGCTTATTACTCGCATTATGTCGGTGATATTTTCGGCCCATTGTTAGCCAGCGAAGGTTGGATGGCGTTTTTCCTTGAATCCACTTTTGTTGGCCTGTTCTTCTTTGGCTGGGACCGATTAAGTAAAGTCCAACATTTAACCGTGACTTGGTTATTAGCCGTCGGCACCAGTTTATCGGCTTTATGGATTTTGATCGCCAATGGCTGGATGCAACATCCGGTGGGTTCAGCATTTAATTACGAAACCTTGCGCATGGAAATGACCAGCTTTGCGGATGTATTTTTCAATCCAGTCGCACAAGTGAAATTCGTCCACACCGTCGCTGCGGGCTATGTCACTGGCTCGATGTTTGTGTTAGGCATCAGCTCTTGGTACTTATTAAATAAGCGCGACATTGGCTTTGCTCGTCGTTCATTTTCGATTGCTTCTGCATTTGGTTTAGCGTCGATTTTGTCAGTGATTGTCTTAGGTGACGAAAGCGGCTACACCTCTGGCGAAACCCAAAAAATCAAACTGGCGGCAATTGAAGCCGAATGGGATACCCACCCAGCACCTGCCAGTTTCACTTTATTCGGTTTTCCTAACCAAGAAACCCAAACCACCGATTACGCCATCAAAATCCCTTACGCACTGGGTTTAGTCGCCACCCGTTCACTGGATGAACCTGTAATGGGTTTGAAAGATTTACATGCTGGCAGTGTTGAACGGATCAAAGGCGGGATGTTGGCTTACGCCGAATTACAAAAACTGCGTGGTGGCGACCGTAGCGAAGCCACTAAACAAGCCTTTGCCAGCCATAAAGACGATTTAGGCTATGGTTTGTTGTTGAAAAAATATACGCCAAACGTCGTCGATGCTGATGCGGCGATGATCGAAAAAGCCGCCAACGATACCATTCCTAAAGTCGCACCCTTATTCTGGACTTTCCGCGTCATGGTCGCCTCAGGCTTTACCATGCTATTCATTTTCGCCATGGCGTTTTACTACTGTGCGACTCGGGTCGCCGACCAAAAACGCTGGTTAATGCGAATGGCGGTTTGGGGGATTCCTTTACCGTGGATTGCTGCCGAAACCGGCTGGTTTGTTGCCGAAGTCGGTCGTCAACCTTGGACTATCTCAGGGATTTTGCCCACCCATCTCAGCGTTTCCAGCGTCAGCAGCGAACAATTGTGGATTAGCATCGGCGGCTTTGCGCTGTTCTACACCGTGTTGTTAATCATCGAAATGTACCTGATGTTGAAATACGTGCGCCTCGGCCCTAGCAGCTTGCATACCGGTCGTTATTGCTTAGAACAATCTGCTCATTAAGGGGATAACTATGTTTGATTATGAATCGATGCGTTTAATCTGGTGGCTGTTAATCGGTGTAGTCGCGATTGCTTTTGCCTTAACCGAAGGCTTTGATTTTGGGGTTAGTACCTTATTGCCGTTTGTCGGTAGAACCGATGTTGAGCGCCGCGTGATTATCAATACCGTTGGCGCTACTTGGGAAGGTAATCAGGTTTGGTTAATTTTGTTAGGCGGTGCGATTTTTGCGATTTGGCCTAGCGTTTATGCCACCTTATTTTCCGGTTTATATCTGGCGATGATGCTGGTGTTATTTGCCTTGTTTTTTAGACCCGCAGGCTTTGATTATCGCAGCAAAATCAGCGATCCAAGATGGCGTAATGCTTGGGATTGGGGCTTGTTTATTGGCGGTACCGTGCCACCGATTTTGCTAGGCGTGTTGGCAGGTAACTTAATTTTGGGTTTACCGTTCCATTTCGACCAAGATTTAAGAAGTTTTTATGACGGTTCGTTTTGGGCACTGTTAAGTCCGTTTGCCTTACTGTGTGGCGTGGTGACTTTGCTAGGCACCACCTTTCACGGCGCCTTGTTTTTAAAATGGCGGACCGATGGCGCGGTTCATCAGCGTGCCAGTGCTGGGATTACGGTGTTAGGCCCAATGCTATTAATCGGCTTAATCGCTGTGACTGCTTGGGTAGTTTTAGGCATTGATCGCCCAGAAATCAGCCAAATGCTCAGCCACGATGCACCGTCTAATCCACTCAACAAAACCGTCACTGCTATCGGAACTGGCTGGTTAGCGCACTTTTTAGCACATCCCTTGATGCTAATTGCGCCAGCGCTTGGCTTTGCCGGTTTGAGTTTGGCTTGGTTACTAGGTAAAGGTCGCGCGATGGCAGCAGCATTTATATTTAGCTGTTTAGGGATTGCAGGCATGTTGTTCACACTCGGCTTTGGCTTATTCCCATTCTTATTAATTTCATCCACTTCCCCCAACTCCAGCTTAACTTTGTGGGATGCCACTTCTAGCCATTCCACACTATTGCTGGCGTTCTGGATTACGGTGATTTTCTTACCGATTGTGCTGCTCTACACCCGCTGGGTTTACAAAATTTTGTGGGGCACGATCAGCGAGAATACAGTCACCAAAAACACTCATACCCTGTATTAATTTTTTAGGAGAACGAATATGTGGTACTTCGCTTGGATTTTAGGGGTTGGCTTTGCAGCCTCGTTTGCAATTATCAATGCCATGTGGCTGGAATCGGTTTGCGACATCGACACCCATGGTATCGATCAATCTTGTGACAGCTTGTCGCAACGTAACAAGGAGCGTATGCAATGACCAGAGAGCGTATCGTCAGAATCGTCGCCGGCAGCTTTATTTTGTTGTCATTGAGTTTAGGCATCGAAGCCAGTCCGATTTTTCAATCGCCTCACTGGCTTTGGTTTACCGCGTTTGTCGGTGCCAATTTATTTCAGAGCGGTTTTACCCAATTCTGCCCGCTGGAAATTTTTCTCAAAAAATTGGGCATAAAACAATAAGCCACCCCACTGGCAAATCTATCTAACTAGGAGAATTTAAATGGCAAAAATCGTAATCATAGGCGCTGGTATTGGCGGCGTGCCGATGGCATTGGAAATGCGAGAAAACGCGCGTAAAGAAGATGAAGTCATCGTTATTGCAGACACCCCAACCTTTCACTTTGTCCCGTCTAACCCTTGGGTAGCGGTCAACTGGCGTAAACCAAGCGACATCAAAGTTGAACTGGCGCCGATGTACAAAAAAAAGAAAATTGGTTTTATTCAGCAAAAAGTCAGCCGCGTTCACCCAGAACACAATCAAGTCGAATTAGCCGATGGTTCATCGGTTGATTACGATTATTTGATTATCGCCACCGGCCCTAAATTAGCCTTCGAAGAAATTCCGGGCTTAGGCCCTGATGGTCACACCCAATCAGTTTGCCACGTTGACCATGCCGGTGAATCGGGCGAATTCTGGGATAACTTCGTTGAAGAGCCAGGCCCTATCATTATTGGTGCCGTACAAGGCGCTTCTTGCTTCGGCCCTGCTTATGAATATATGTTTATCGCTGAAACCGATTTGCGTAAACGTAAAATCCGCGACAAAGTCAAAATGACTTATGTCACCTCAGAGCCTTACATCGGCCATTTAGGTCTAGGTGGGGTTGGTGACACTCGCGGCATGTTGGAAAGCGAATTGCGTAACAAACACATCAACTGGATTTGCAACGCCAAAGTCGACAAAATCGAAGCCGGCATGATGTTCGTCACCGAAATGGACGAAAACGGCCAAGAGAAAAAGAAACACGAATTGCCATTCAAACACAGCATGATGTTGCC
>JBEGMT010000175.1:0-12287 GCA_041182925.1 Pseudomonadota bacterium
ATTGGGCACATGCCTTTACGCCAGTTAAAAACAGAACTTTAGCGAGTCATGATATTCAAGATGATGGCATTCATTTTAGAGTTAACGTAAATGTTTTCTAAAGATAAAGGTTATTTAATCATGAAAAAAAATAAATGGCTTGCTATAGTAGTTTTGAATTTTATCTTGAATAATCATGTTTATTCTCAACAAACATTTGCATCAGACATGGCTCAAAATGCTGAGCAATTGAATTATAGAAACTGGGTGCTAGAGGCTGAATTATTACGTGATCAGGGTGATTTGTTATCAGCGCAAAAAAAATTAGATTTTGCACTAGAAGTGGTTGAGAAAAATCATATTCCTGATTTAGATTATGGGGCTGTTGAATTAGCTAATGGCTATAATTTATTTCTATTGGATAAAAAAGAACTAGCAGAGCAAAAATTAAAATCAGCATACCAAAAAGTTAGTGCAGATTCTTATTTACATGCATTAGCCGATCAGTATTTGGCTAATCTTTATTTATCAAATGGTGAAATCGACCAAGCTATTTTTCATATTAATAGCGGTTTATCGATGGTGCAAGATGATCGATTTAAAGATTTGAATTTAAGTTTGCAATTACTTCAGGTAGGCCTAAATAATCAATCTGCCCAGCAACAAGCTGAATCGCTATTGTTGTTATCCAAAAAAATCAATAATCTAACGCCGTTCAATCCAACATTGGCATTGAAGTTGGCACAAAAATCATTAGACGTCGGTGTCAATAATGTGCAAGCATTATTAGCTAGCGAATTAATACAAAGTAATTATGGTACTTTAAATCAATTATTGACTATTGATTCTAATCAAATTAGTGGTCGAATTAAAGCTGATGCAATGGGTAAATTAGCGCAGTTATTGCAAAGTGAACAGCGCCATCAGGAAGCGCTATCTTTGATTGAGCAAGCAATTGTTTTAGCCTATGCCAATAATGATAGAGTTTTATCAGCAAAATTAGAGGCGCAATTGGCCGAAATCTTTCGATTACAAGGCGATAGTAAACGAGCATTGGATGCCTATAAGCAAGCAGTAGATGATTTACATTCAGTTAGAACCGATATACCGATCAGTTTGCCTGATGGTCGAAGTGTTTTAGTCGCTATGATTGAGCCTATTTATCGCAATTATGTCGATTTATTATTGCAAACAGTATCTTCTGCTGATACCACTGCTGATCAACAACTGTTAATGAAAGCGATTGATAGTATGGAAGCTATTAAAGAAGCTGATATGCAAGATTTTTTCCTAGGAAGATGCTCTGTATCCTCGGAAATTCATTTAGATTGGAAATATCAAAAATTTCCTGGGGCAACGATTGTTTATCCTATTTTATTGAATGATAGGCTTGAAATTATTGTTAAAACTGATGAAAAACTGATTAGGCATACGGTAAACGTTGGTGCAGATGAAGTAAAAAGTAAGGCGATTGAGTTAGGTGAAATATTACATACAGGAAAAGACTTTCGTGCTCACTCAAAGCAGTTAAATGAATGGTTATATTTGCCGTTGAAACAAGATTTATTAGAGTCTAAAACGCAGGTGATTATATATGTCCCTGATCGTTCATTAAGGGCTATTCCTCTAGCAGCTTTTTCAGATGGAAAAAATTTTGTTGTTGAACAATATCCGGTCGTTACTTTACCGAGTTTACAATTACAAAATTTAGTTAGAAATCGTCAACAAAAACAATCGAGAGCATTATTAGTGGGATTAAGCAAACCCGATGGTTCGGCAATTGATAGTTTACCTCATACTTTGATTGGGAAAATATCGGGTAAAAAGCTCCAACGAGAAGCATTAGTCGAACAATTGAGTTTACCGAGTGTTGAAAAAGAAATTAACACAGTTTCCAATAACATTGAAAATACAAAATTATTGAATAATCAATTTACTGCATCTGCATTGAAGAACGATATTTCAACAGGTGAATATGGTAAAGTTCACATTGCTTCTCATGGTTATTTTGGCAAAAATGCTAAAGATAGTTTCATTATGGCTTATGATCAAAACGTCAATCTTATTGATTTTAAAAATAGCTTGGATGCCGATAGTCTTAAACGAGAACCAATTGATTTATTAACCTTGAGCGCTTGTAAAACCGCAGAAGGGGATGATCGAATGTTATTAGGATTTAGTGGCTTGGCTGTTAAGAGTAATGTTCTTAGTGCGGTTGGTAGTTTATGGTCGATTAATGATGATGCAACAATGGAGTTTATGCGTTTATTTTATCAAGGTTTAGATCATTCATTAAATAAAGCCGAGGCAATGCGTGATGCACAAGTGAATATGATTAAGTCTAAAAAATTTAGGCATCCATTTTATTGGTCGCCCTTTATTTTGATTGGTAACTGGCAATAATATTTTTATGGGTTTATATCATGGCCGATTTAGCTGAGTTGTTTTTAAAAATATCGGAAGACGCTCCTTGTGGTGAAAATTTGGAGTATGACAATGCCCGAGTTGGATTAGATACCAAAATTCTGGGGACACCAGAAAATCAATTTACCGGCGAGAAGGCGTTACCGCCGAATTGGCGAGAGGTGCAAAAAGATTCGGTTGAGTTACTGAATCGTTCTAAAGATTTGCAAGTAATCCTATATCTGATTCGATCCTTGATTGTCATGGAGGGGGTGTCTGGATTCAGGGATGGGTTAAATTTATTGCGCTTAACAATTGAGGCATTTTGGGATAGCGTTCACCCACAACTCGATCCAGATGATGGAATGGATCCGACTTTAAGAGTCAATATACTTGAAGAATTAGTCAGTCAGGAATTGATTTTAACTCCTTTATCACTTGAGCCATTAGTAGAGTCGCGCTCAGTTGGGCGTTTCAGTTGGCGTGATTTTAATTATGCAACTGATCGTTTACCAACCCCCGAAGGAATTACAAAACCTGAAGTCAGTACTATCAAAGCGGCATTTCTCGATATTGATGAACAAGCCCTGCAAGCAATGCATCAAACTATTCAAGAATCGATTGAATTAGTGAATGCGATTGAAGCATCTGTTTCTGAAAAAGTCGGTGCTTCTGAAGGACCTAATTTAGCAGCGTTACGTACTCTGCTTAAAGACATGATGGTTGGTTATGAGCAAATGGCTGGTGAGCGTTTAGCGGGTGTTGCCAGTTCAACCGATATTGAGATTGACGACAATGATTCAAAAGCGAATGGCAATGTTTCGAGTCAGGTGGTTCACAGAGCACCCGGTGCTATTGCCAATCGGCAGGATGTTTTGAAAACTCTGGATGCTATTTGTAAGTATTACGCCGAATATGAGCCATCCAGTCCCGTTCCAGTCTTGCTTCAACGGGCTAAATTTTTGGTGACTGCTGATTTTGCAGCAATTGTGCAGAATTTACTTCCTGATGCACTGAGTCAGTTAGAGGTATTCAAAGGCCCAGATCCAAATCAAAATTCGGATTATTAAGCGACTGTTTTTTAACGATATGCAACGGATAGCCATACCTTTGGTTATCTTGATTTACGGTGTAACCAAACCAGGAGAATAAAATGGCAGAAAGTAGTCAAAAATTTATTCAACGCAATAGAGCTCCGCGTGTACAAATTGAGTATGACGTTGAGGTTTATGGTGCTGAAAAAAAAGTTCAGTTGCCTTTTGTTATGGGTGTTTTATCGGATCTATCAGGGAAACCTGCTGAACCGTTACCGCCCGTTTCAGATCGTAAGCTTTTAGAAATTGATGTTGATAATTTCAATGATCGATTAAAGGCCATGAAACCTCGTACTGCTTTCCAAGTAGCCAATACTTTAAGTGGTGAAGGTAATTTGAATGTCGATATTACCTTTGAAAGTATGGACGATTTTTCACCCGCAGCAGTGGCTAAAAAAGTGGCTGGGTTGGATAAAATTGTTGAAGCTCGTACTCAATTAGCTAATTTAATTACTTATATGGATGGCAAAACCGGGGCAGAAGAATTAATTGCCAAATTAATTAATGACCCTGCGTTGTTACAATCATTGGCTGGGTCTGCTAAGCCAGCAGAAACCACGGGTGGCGATGTAGTAGCTCAAGACGGTGGAGAGGAATAATCATGGCAGAGTTAGAAGCACAATTACAAAGTGGTACTCAAACTTTAGAAGTTGATGACTTTTCCGCGTTATTGGATAAAGAATTCAAACCCGGTACGGAAGCCTCTAAACACGTTAATTCAGCGGTTACTACTTTAGCGCAATATGCATTGAAAGATGTTGCTTTGATTTCTGATGATGCTATCAAATCAATTCAATCAATTATCGCCAGTCTGGATCAAAAAATTTCTGAACAATTAAATTTGGTTTTACACCATCCAGATTTTCAGAAGTTGGA
The DNA here is from genome assembly GCA_041182925.1 of Pseudomonadota bacterium. Lineage (GTDB taxonomy): Bacteria > Pseudomonadota > Gammaproteobacteria > Methylococcales > Methylomonadaceae > Methylomonas. The sequence goes on from JBEGMT010000175.1 coordinate 4,353, forward strand.
AGGTGCATGGCGAGGTTTACATTATCTAGTTAATAATACAGAAACCGATGAAATGTTGAAGATTCGGGTTTTGAATATTTCTAAAAATGAACTTGGTAAAACCTTAAAAAAATTCAAAGGTACTGCCTGGGATCAAAGTCCGTTATTTAAAAAACTCTACGAAGAAGAGTACGGTACTTTTGGCGGTGAACCTTATGGTTGTTTAGTCGGTGATTACCATTTTGATCATTCACCACAAGATGTTGAATTACTCGGTGAAATGTCAAAAATCAGTGCTTCATCACATACCCCATTTATTTCAGGAGTTGCTCCGAGCGTTTTACAAATGGAAAGTTGGTCGGAGTTAGCTAATCCACGCGATTTGACCAAAATTTTTCAAACCCCTGAATATGCTGCTTGGAAATCACTACGTGAGTCTGATGATGCTCGTTATCTTGGTTTAGCGATGCCAAGATTCCTGAGCCGTTTACCTTATGGTTCAAAAACTGATCCAGTCGAAGAATTCGATTTTGAAGAAGATACTTCGGGCGCAGATAGCAGTAAATACACTTGGTCGAACGCCGCTTATGCGATGGCCGTTAATATCAATCGCTCATTCAAAATGTATGGTTGGTGTTCTCAAATTCGGGGTATTGAGTCGGGTGGTGCAGTAGAAGGTTTACCGGTTCATTCATTTCCGACTGATGATGGCGGCGTTGATATGAAGTGCCCAACTGAAATTGCCATTACGGATCGTCGGGAAGCTGAGTTAGCGAAAAGTGGTTTTATGCCGTTGATTCATAAGAAGAATACTGATTTTGCCGCATTTATTGGTGCACAATCATTACAGAAAACAGCTGAATATGATGATCCTGATGCAACCGCTAATGCTAATTTGGCCGCACGCTTGCCCTACTTGTTTGCTACTTGTCGTTTTGCGCATTATTTGAAATGTATGGTGCGCGATAAGGTGGGTTCTTTCAAAGAACGGGCTGATATGGAGCGTTGGTTAAACGAGTGGATATTGAATTATGTTGATGGTGACCCCGCAAATTCTAGTGAATCGACTAAAGCATCTAAGCCGTTGGCGGCGGCGGAGGTGATTGTTGAAGAAATAGAAGGAAACCCTGGTTATTACACCTCGAAATTCTTTTTAAGACCGCATTATCAATTAGAGGGATTAACTGTTTCATTACGTTTAGTGTCTAAATTACCATCAGCTAAAGGTGGTTAATATTAAAATTTACTCAGGTATTAGGTTTTGGTTTTCCTAATGCTTGAGTGTTTGTGGTGAGTGTGAAATTAAAATTAAGGAGATAACAATGGCTGTTGATATGTTTATCAAAATTGGTGACCTGAAAGGGGAGTCCCAAGATAAAGCGCATAAAGAGGAGATTGATGTATTGGCTTGGAGTTGGGGAATGTCTCAAAGCGGTTCAATGCATATTGGGGGAGGCGGTGGCTCAGGTAAAGTTAATGTACAAGATTTGAGTTTTACTAAATATGTAGATTCTTCATCTAATGCCCTGATAAGTAGTGTTTGTAAAGGGACACATCACAAAGAAGCAACGTTAGTTGTTCGGAAAGCGGGAGGTAATCCTCTCGATTACATTATTATTAAAATGAAAGAAGTGATTGTTACTTCTATTAGTTCTGGTGGTAGTGGTGGTGAAGATCGGTTGACGGAGAATGTGACTTTGAATTTCGCCGAGTTTGAATATGGTTACCAAAAACAAAAACCAGATGGTTCGGCAGATGGCGGCAAAAAAGAATACAAATTCAGCATTCAAGAAAATATAACCAAGTAAAACAAATGTGCACAATTTTTTGTGCACATTTTCTTAAATTTAATCTGGAACGTGCAGAATGAGTCAGGCTGAACAATATTTACGTGATGGACAATTAGCCCTAGCATTATCGGCATTACAAAATGATGTGAAAGCTGATCCAGCTAATGCCAAGCATAGAGTATTTCTATTTCAATTATTGTCTGTCATTGGTCATTGGGAAAGGGCTCTGACTCAACTAAACGTTGCGGGTGAACTTGATGCTAAAAATTTAGCGATGGTGCAAACCTATCGGGAAGCAATTCGTTGTGAAATTTTAAGGCAGAAAGTTTTTCGTGGCGAAACAACGCCTTTGATTTTTGGTGAACCTGAGCAATGGTTAGCGAATTTAATTGTGGCGCTTGGATTATCCGCTAAAGGCAACGATGCGGACGCCGCTGAGCTGAGAAAAGTAGCTTTTGATCAAGCCCCATTAACTGCTGGTACTATCAATGACCAAGCTTTCGAATGGCTTGCCGATGCGGATAGTAGGATGGGACCCGTTATCGAGGCTATTGTCAATGGTAAATACTATTGGATTCCTTTTAGTCGAATAGCCAAAATTAGCTTGGATCCGCCCACTGATTTACGTGATTTGGTTTGGATGCCTGCACAAATTACCTGGAGTAACGGCGGTGGTAGTGTTGCTTTGATTCCATCCCGATACCCTAACACTGAATTAGCTGAAGATGATTCATTGCGATTGGCTCGCAAAACTGAATGGCTAGAGCCATTTACTGACCAATTTTACGGACTAGGTCAACGATTTTTAACCACTGATGTTGAGGATTTTGCTTTATTTGAAGTCCGTGAGTTGATTTTGAATACGGCGACTGGCGAATAGATATGGCAGAATTGACAACCAAAGAACGTCTTCAACCGTCTTTGCTTGATCGCTTGACTGATTTTGCCCCTGATCAAGTTTTAGAATCTCGTGAGCAACGAGTATTATCTTTTCGCCAAATTAAACAAAGCGTATTGCGCGATTTAAGTTGGTTACTCAATACCTCTGCATTAGATTCGCTACAGGACTTAACCGATTATCCTTATGTAGCTCAATCGGTAATTAATTATGGAATGCCTGCTATGTCAGGTAGTAATTTATCGAGTATTAATCCACAGAAATTACAACGTCGTATTAAACAGGTGATTGCTGATTTTGAGCCCCGAATTTTGAAAGAAACGCTTAAAGTTGAACTGATAATAGACAGTAACCAAATGAATCAGGGGGCTGTTTGCTTTAAGATTGAGGGCGACTTATGGGCTCAACCTTTACCTGTGCGTTTGTATATTCGTAGTGATCTTGATTTAGAAACTGGTGAAGTAACCGTGAAAGAATTGGGCGGATAAATACCATGGATCCTCGTTTATTAAAACTGTATAACCGTGAGTTACAACATGTTCGAGAAGTAGGTGCAGAATTTGCTAGCGAATTCCCTAAAATCGCTTCGCGTTTAGGTTTAGAAACTTTTGAATGTTCTGATCCTTATGTTGAACGATTATTTGAAGGGTTTGCATTTATGGCGGCCCGAGTTCAACTAAAAATTGATGCTGAGTTTCCCAATTTTACCCAAGCATTACTAGAAATTATTTATCCGCATTATTTATCAGCAACGCCTTCAATGGCGGTGGTGGAAATCAAGCCAGATTTAACTGATGAAACGTTAGCGGACGGTTTTGTTATACCAAAAGACACACGTTTACGTAGTCAAATAGCTAAAGGTGAACAAACCGCTTGTGAGTATTTAACGGCTTGGCCGGTGCAATTATTGCCTATAGAAATTAGTCAAGTTGAATATTTACCTAGTTTAGCTTCAATTAGTAGTCATGGGCTTGGTGTTTCACGACAAAATGGCGATATCAAAGCAGCAATTCGAATTGTTTTAAAAAGTACTGCGGGTGTTAAATTTAAACAAATAGCTTTGCAGAAATTAGATTTATTTTTGCGTGGTTCTGGCAGTATTCCCTACCGACTGTATGAACAATTGATTGCTAATTCAGAAACACTGGTTTGTAAGTATCAGCAGTCAAATCAAACAGTGTTGCAATATGCTAAACACCACCATATACGTCCCATGGGATTCAACCAGGATGAGGCTTTATTAAAATCAACTCCACGATCGTTTGATGGTTATCGTATTTTGCAAGAATATTTTGCATTTCCAGAGCGCTATTTATTTGTTGAGTTAGATAAATTATCGACTCTAATTAATGAATGCGATGCGACAGAAATTGAACTATTTGTATTATTAAATCGTAGTGATGCTGAATTATTTAATGCTTTAGATCAGAGTAATCTGGCTTTATTTTGTGTGCCAACGATTAATTTATTTCCTAAACTCACCGACCGTATTCATATTGATCATCAACAATCTGAATACCATGTCGTTGTTGATCGTTCTCGACCTATGGATTATGAAATTTATGCCATCAATCGAGTGGTTGGATTTGGTCAGGATCAGAATACCGAGCAAGCGTTTTTACCGTTTTACGGGTCAAAATCGAGTTATCAATCTCAAAATGAAACTGCTTTTTATATGACTCGTCGTCAAAAACGAGTGTTATCCACTCGCCAACGCCGTGAAGGTGTGCGGTCTAGTTATATTGGCAGTGAGGTATATGTTTCTTTGGTCGATGCGCGTCAAACACCTTATGACCCGAATCTCAGTCAAATCGGTGTGGAAACGCTATGCACCAATCGCGATGTACCTTTGGTAATGCCGGTTGGTGTTGGGGAAAGTGATTTTAGTTTATTAATCAGTGCCCCAGTGAAAGCCATTCGCTGCTTGATTGGCCCAACCCGTCCATTACCTGCCGCTTATGAGGCAGACAATGTTTGGCGACTGATCAATCACTTATCGTTGAATTATTTATCGCTAGTCGATAGTGATGCGCAGCAAGGTGCTGCTGCCTTGCGTGAACTACTAAGTTTATATGCTGATAATCGTGAACCAGCAATCCGTAAACAAGTTGAAGGCGTAGTGTCTATAGAATCAAAAAATGTTGTCCGACGTATAGATTCAAATGGGCCTCTTGTCTTCGGTCGTGGGTTAGAAGTGACTGTGTTATTGGATGAGTCAGCATTTGAAGGTGGAGGATATTTTCTGTTAGGTACAGTGTTAGAGCAGTTTTTTGCGCGCTATGTTTCCATTAATTCATTCGTAGAGACAGTGATTCGTTCTACGGATCGTGGTGAGGTGGCGCGATGGCCAGCCAGAATCGGGCAACGACACACGCTTTAACTCAGTTACTTGAAACAGACAGCAATCGCTTCGATTTTTTCGCAGCGGTGCGTTTGATTGAGGCACTTAATGCCACTTCTCCTAGGTTAGGTACCAGTATAAAAATCAAAGATGATGCGGTACGGTTTTCACAAGAGCCTGAATTGCAATTTCCTACCTCAACACTGGCACATTACCAACCCGCTGCTGAATATCCAGCACGTTTAGCTGTTAATTTTTTCGGTTTATTTGGTCCAAATGGTGCTTTACCGCTGCATCTAACTGAGTATGCCCGGGAGCGTTTGCGTCACAGCCATGATCCGACAATTTCTCGTTTTGCAGATATTTTTCATCATCGCATGATTAGTTTATTTTATCGGGCATGGGCGAATAGTCGGCCAACAGTTATTTATGATAGACCCGAAATCGATCGTTTCAGTTTTTATATTGGTGCATTACAAGGTAAAGCACCGGTTACATTTCGTCATCGAGATGAATTGTCCGATCACGCTAAATGGTTTTACTCGGGCTATTTTTCCGGACAAACTAAAAATCCCGAAGGATTAAAAGCGATTATTGGTGATATTTTAGCTACCACGGTGAAAATTCAGGAATTTGTTGGCGAATGGATGACGATTCAGGTTAACGACCAATCTAGGCTTGGGGTATCACCTCATTTGGCTACTTTGGGTGAATCGGCTTTATTAGGCGCGCAAGTCTGGGGATGCCAACATAAATTTACCTTAGTGTTGGGACCATTAACTCTTCAACAATATTTATCATTATTACCTGGCGCTCATGCTTTGGAACAACTAATTGCAATAGTTCGTAATTATATTGGCGATGAATTAGTTTGGGATGCTAATTTAGTATTAAAAAATCAAGAGATACCACGAGAGCTAAGTTTGGGTATCCCTGAAGTATTTAATTCTGAAGCGATGAATGGCACTGCACAATTAGGTTGGAGTATGTGGCTTGGACCTCGAAATAGTGAAGAGGATGCAGATGACTTATTACTCAACCCACAGATTAAATGTAATTTAGTTGTGTAAATTATTTGAAATTTAATAGACGCTGTAAACCAACAATAAGGAGCTGTCAATGGCTGAGATTAGCAGAGTAAAATTATTTGGAAAACTCAATCCGGTTTGTTACAAAGCCATTGAGGGAGCAACGGTATTTTGTAAGTTAAGAGGCAATCCTTATGTGGAATGGGTGCATTGGTTAAATCAATTAGTGCAATTAGCTGATTCTGATCTACATCGAATATTTAAGCATTTTGGCTTGGATGCTGCCCGAATTGCCAAAGATATGACAGAGGCTCTGGACAGATTGCCACGCGGTTCGACTTCTATTTCTGACTTTTCAGTGCATATTGCCGATTCAGTAGAGCGCGGCTGGGTCTATGGCACTTTATTATTTGGTGAAAGTCAGGTTCGAAGCGGTCACTTAATGGTGGGTATGTTAAAAACGCCAACCCTAAACAGTGTGCTGATGAATATTTCTCGTGAATTCAGCAAAATCAAAACCGAACAGCTTTCCGATGAATTCGCCAATATTGTCGCTGGTTCCCCAGAAGAAGGGCTTGTAGCTAAAGATGGTTTTCAATCTGGCGCGGCGCCTGGTGAATCTAGTGGCGCCGTGGCGCCGGCGGCGATGGGTAAACAGGAGGCGCTCAAACAATTCACCATCGATTTAACTGATCAAGCTCGTAACGGCAAAATCGACCCTATTGTTGGACGTGATGAAGAGATTCGTCAGGTGATTGATATTCTCATGCGCCGTCGGCAAAACAATCCGATTTTGACTGGTGAAGCTGGGGTAGGTAAAACTGCGGTGGTTGAGGGATTTGCCTTAAAAATTATAGCTGGCGATGTGCCGCCTTCATTGAGAGATGTCAGTTTATTGACCCTAGACGTTGGATTGTTACAAGCCGGTGCCAGCATGAAAGGTGAGTTTGAAAATCGCCTACGTCAAGTCATTGAAGAAGTACAGTCTTCGCCAAAACCGATTATTTTATTTATTGATGAAGCGCATACCTTAGTCGGTGCTGGTGGCGCAGCGGGTACCGGTGATGCAGCCAATTTATTAAAACCCGCTTTGGCTCGTGGGCAATTACGCACGGTTGCAGCGACAACTTGGGCAGAATATAAAAAGCATATTGAGAAAGATCCTGCATTAACGCGTCGTTTTCAGGTGGTTCAGGTTTTGGAACCTGATGAAAATAAAGCGATTCGGATGCTACGCGGCGTGGTGTCAGTACAGGAAAAACATCATAACGTGTTGATTCTGGATGAGGCGTTGGAAGCGGCTGTCAAATTATCACATCGTTATATTCCTGCTCGCCAGTTACCGGACAAAGCGGTCAGTTTGCTGGATACAGCCTGCGCTCGTGTCGGTATCAGTCAACATGCTGTGCCAGCGGAAGTGGATGATAGTCGCAAACGTATTGATGCCTTAAATACCGAGTTACAAATCATTAGTCGTGAAAAAGCCGTGGGTGTTGAAGTAACCGAGCGTGAACAGGCGGTTAACGAAAAACTAGTTGCTGAGAAGGCCCGTCTCGCGGATTTGGAAATCCGTTGGACTAAAGAAAAGCAATTAGTCGAAGAAATTTTGGCATTACGAGCCCAGTTGCGTGAAGGTGGGCACGCTGTTGATAACCCAGAGGCGGCTGAAAATCTTCAAGCCAGTCCAGATCGTGAAGCTTTATTGATCGAATTGAAAGCTTTACAGACCGAACTACAGACTCATCAAGGCGATTCGCCTTTAATTCTACCCACTGTCGATCATCAAGCCGTCGCTGCTGTGGTGCAGGATTGGACCGGTATCCCGGTGGGTCGCATGGTCAAAAATGAAATCGAAACCGTGCTCAAACTGGCCGACAATCTGGAGCAACGCATCATCGG
>JBEGMT010000176.1:0-5325 GCA_041182925.1 Pseudomonadota bacterium
TAATGAAGTAGTGGTGCATCGTTGGGTGACCCCTAGCATGATTGAAATTGTTACTAGCATTGATGGTGTTTACCTTAATACCCAACGTTCGGACGGTTTAATCGTTGCCACGCCAACCGGATCAACCGCTTACTCTTTGTCAGCTGGCGGACCGATTTTGCATCCCGGTTTACACGCCATGGTGTTAGTCCCGCTCAATCCGCATACCTTATCGAATCGACCGATAGTGATTGATGACAATGTCGAAATCGAAATCCGCTTTAGCCACACCAAACAAATCAACGCCCAAGTCACTTGCGACCATTTAGAAATTCCCGATGTGCGCTGTAGCGACCAGATTGTGATTAAAAAAGCCGATAAAGCCATCACCATCTTGCATCCTGAAGACCACGATTTTTTCCATATTCTTAGAAGCAAACTCAACTGGAGTGGCGGTAATCCCGCCTGATGACATGCTGATTAACTTAAATATTATCGATTTAGCGGTTGTAGACTCATTGGATTTAGAGCTGGAACCGGGGATGACGGTGTTAACTGGCGAAACCGGCGCGGGTAAGTCTATTTTATTAACCGCACTGGGTTTGGCGCTGGGTGAGCGCGCGGATTCAGGCTACGTCCGTCCCAACTGCAAACGCGCGGAAATTATTGTCGAATTTGATTTAGCCGATGAGCCGTTAGCCAAACAATGGCTGCTTGACCATGAATTAGATGATGATAATCAATGCTTAATTCGCCGCACCGTCAGCGATGATGGTCGCTCCAAAGCTTATATCAATAATCGCCCGGTTAACCTGCAAACTCTGCAAAGTTTCAGCCGATTGTTAGTCGAAATCCACGGCCAACATGCCCATTTAACTTTGCTGGATGCCGACGAACAACGCAATTTACTGGATGATTTTGCTGCCCACAAAGCCTTGTTAGATCAAGTTAACCAAAGTTTTAATGACTGGAAACTCGCCAATAAAACCCTAAAACAACTTTTAAAAGAAAGTACCGATCAAGTCGAGCGTGAAGATTTGTTGCGTTATCAGCTCGATGAATTGCAACAGTTGGATTTAGAGAATTTTGATTATCCGGCCTTAGCGAATGAGCATCATAAACTGGCTAATTTGGGCAAAATCCTCAGTGTTGGTCAGCAACAACTCGACATTCTTTACGATAACGATCAGCAATCAGTCGCAGAAATGTTGGGGCATTGCAGCCATGCAATTAGCGAATTAGCTAGCTACGCGCCAGAGTTGAATGGCATCGTTGAATTATTGGCTGATGCCGATATTCAAATCAGCGAAGCGGCTCAACAATTGCGACGCTTTTTGGACAGCCAAGAAGCCGATCCCCAGCAAATGCAATGGCTGGAAACCCAAATTGGCGTGATTCAAAACCTCAGTCGTAAACACAAAGTCAATGCCGAGGAACTACCTGAACTCGCTACTCAACTGGCTCAACAATTAGACAATATCACCCATAGCAGTGAACGCATTGAAAGCTTGAATGCCGATTGCCAGCGTTTGTTGAAACAATACCAAAGCCGCGCCGAGCAATTAACCGTCAGCCGTCAACGTGCCGGAGCCGAGTTACAACAGCGCATTTCCGACACCATTAAAGAACTGGGTATGCCGCACGGTGAATTTATTGTGGTGATTAAAGCGCATCAAGCTACTGAGCCACAACGTAATGGCATTGACAGCATTGAGTTTTTGGTTAGCACCAATCCCGGTTTGCCAGCGAAACCGTTGTCAAAAGTGGCATCCGGTGGTGAATTGTCAAGGATTAGCTTGGCGATTCAAGTGACCACCAGCTGTGATAAAACCACGCCAACCATGATTTTCGATGAAGTTGATTCGGGGATTGGCGGCGGGATTGCTGAAATTGTCGGGCAAAAACTACGACACTTAAGCGAAAGCCGTCAGGTGTTGTGCGTGACGCATTTGCCGCAAGTCGCTTCACAAGCGCATCAACATTTATTTGTCGCTAAAAACCAGCAGGCGGCTGTGACTTCATCAACCGTGACTCGCTTGACTGATGAGCAACGGATTAATGAAGTAGCACGTATGTTAGGTGGGGTGACGATTACCGAGAACACCTTGGCTCATGCTAAAGAAATGTTGGGCTTAATTGATTAAATGGAGCAGGGATAAGACTTAGTTGTTAATGTCATGCGTTCGTATGATTGTGATTGATTTTATTAACTGTAAAAATGCATTAAAACTTAACGTAATTTAATAAGTATTTGTTTTTGCTTATTTTTTTACAGCTTTTTACAGTTGGTGTGCGCATTGCTTGTGCACAGGAATTAATCAATTAATGAACGCAGGTATCTACAAACTCATCTTTTCAAAAAGACTCAACGCTTTAGTAGTAGTCGGTGAAATTTGTAGCGCTCAAGGCAAAGCACCGGGCACTACTCGCGCTTTAAAGCGCTCAGTGAAAGGCATGGTGCAAATCGTTAGAATTTTGGGCATGTTCAGCAGCGGTGCCTTGCTGGTTTCCACGGCTTGGGCAACGCCTGCACCTAACGCTTTGCCAACCGGCGGTCAAGTGGTGCAAGGTTCGGCTAGTATCAGTCAAAGCGGCGCACAAATGGACATCAATCAAGCCAGCCAACGGGCGGTGATTAACTGGCAGACCTTTGATGTCGGTGTCGATGCCAAAGTCCATATCATTCAGCCCAACCAAGCCGCTGTCTTGTTAAATCGCGTTGTCACCAATAAACCCAGCGAAATCTACGGCAAAATCGAAGCCAACGGCCAAGTCATTTTGGTAAACAATAATGGCATCGTGTTTGGTCAAGACGGTAGCGCCAGTGCATCGAGCTTTACCGCCACCACGCTGGATATTAGCGATAAAGATTTCATGGAAGGTAAAACCCGCTATACCCGCAACGGCGCTCAAGGCGAAATCGTCAACCACGGCACCATCGAAGCCAAAAACGGCGGCTATGTGGCCTTGTTAGGCGCTAAAGTCACTAATGACGGCAAAATCGTTACTCATAACGGCACAGTGGCTTTAGGCGCAGCCGACAGCATTGCGATTCCTATGACCTCAAGTGGCAAAATCAAAATGCAACTTAGTGCAGGTAGCATCAATGCCGCAGTTGAAAACACTAAAAACGGTGTGATCGTGACCGAAGGCGGTGATGTTTATCTGCAAGCGGCGGCAGCGAATAACGCGATGGCTTCCGTTAAACACTCAGGGCACATTGACACCAGCGGCGCACAAGCCGGTAAAGCGATTTTGTTAGCCGATAGCGGTGAAATTAAGGTTGATGGCAGCATCACTGCTAATAGCACCAATACAGCTAATAAAGGTGGCGATATTGTGATTGGTCGTGATACCGACACTGGCTTATTAGCCAAAACAACGGATGTTAGCGGCGCGACGCTAACCACGAATAAAGGCTTTGTAGAAACATCAGGTCATCAGTTGAATGTGGATAACACCAAGGTTAAAGCAGGCACTTGGTTGTTAGACCCGGACAACATTGACATCACCGACAATGCCTCTGCTACCACGGGTTACTCTAAAGTGGCGGCAGCTGATGTATCAGCGGCGCTCAATGGTGGAGCCCATGTTGTTATTCACACCACCAATGGTGTTACGATAGACGCAGGAAGCATTCCCTACAGCGCTAGCAATTCAGGTGAGGGCAATATTCTGGTGTCTTCGGCCATCTCAAAAACATCGGGTGGCGATGCCAGTTTGACGTTAACCGCCGATAACGGCTTGACGGTCAATGCCGGGATAACAAGCTCAGGGGTAGGCACAGGTAAGCTGGATATCAATCTTACCGCAAACGGCATGACCAACGGCAAAGCAGTAGGAGCCATGACCGCCGCCGAGCGTGCGCTGAGTCGAGGCTTGTTTATCAATGGCGTATCGCTTGATGCCAAAGGTGGCGATATCACGCTTTCAGGCACTTCTTATGCCGATTCAAGCAGCGCGAATATCAGTGCAGCTTCAACCAATGCCCTTGGAAAAGGGGTGCAAATTCATAACGGTGCGAATCTAAATGGTAATAATATTACGATTACTGGTGTTTCCGAAACCGTGAGTGGTGCAACAGGCAATGGTGTGCTTATTCAGCGTTTTCCATCGGTAGCGACTTTTAACGCCACAGGCAATATTTCGATCACGGGTACGTTTCAGGGAGGTGGTAATGGCAGCGGTCTGTCCTTCGCAGAAAGCGGCTGGGGCTCCCAGGCGCCGAGCATGACTGCAGGTGGCAACATCACGTTGCGGGGTAACAACCGTGCATCAAGTGCTAATACCAGTGCAGCTGTTTATATTGGCTCAGGTCTGCAAGCTAAAGCAGTTGGCAATATCACGATTCAAGCAGAAGCCAACAACTCAGCGGTCAATGCCATCAACATTACTTCTAGTTCTTCGACGCCTCCAAGCGGAACACTGACACCATTAGGCGGTAACGTGAGTTTGCAGTCTGTGGACAGCAACGGCCTAGCCTCTGGAAATATTTTGCTTCAATCGAATCAGGGGGGGATTAACCTTAATAACCAAGTGGCAAGTGCGATTAGCGAAACCAAGATTGTCAGTAAAAATATCACCATCGACAACACGGGTGCTGGCATGACCGTCAATGGCGTAGCTAACGCTAACGGGGGCAGCATCAACGCCATCACAGGTGCGATTAAAGCCGGAACGGGCAAAGCGACCGGTGGTAACGGTATTAACTTAGCCGATAACCGCACCATGACAGCGACAGGCAATTTCAACCTTTATGGCGCAAGCAGCGCCAATGCTTGGGCTGTGATTTCTAAAGCACAAGTCACTGCCGCCAACTTTGCTTTTGAAGGTTACAACTCAAATCTGAATGGAGATGTGAGTGGTGGAGGTGTGCTACTCAGGGCGGACGCGTCTTTTGCGGGGACTGCAACGAGTGGTAGTAACTTGATTAAAGGCACATGGGGCACTTCGCAATTTGGGAGAACTTACGGTCTGCTGGTTGGCGACTCATCCAGTAGTAATGTCTCATTGACCAGTGCCGCTGGCTCAACCCTCAGTATTGAGGGATATAACAACATGACCAGTGTCCTAGCTGGCAATATGTACTACTCGCCTGGCCTGCATACCCAAGGTGTCGTCAATACATCAGGGACAGTGACTTTGAAAGGCTATTCACAAGTTCATCATGGCTTGGCAATCAATGGGACTTTGACTCACACAGGTGGCGCACTAACGCTGGATGGCACCTCCCAACCCTTTAGCGGTTATCCAGCGAGTGGCGGAAGTTCTGCCGGTGTTATGCTGAATGGCAACTTGAATGTGAATGGTGGTAATAATCTGACCGTTACAGGAACCAATAAAACC
>JBEGMT010000177.1:0-10871 GCA_041182925.1 Pseudomonadota bacterium
AAGTTGCTGTTTTTCTTTTTCAGCTTTTGCTTCCGCTTCTGCTTGGCGTTTTGCTTGTTCTGCAGCTTGTTCTTGTATTTTTTGTTGCTCTAAGAGTTTTTTCTCTTGATCAAGCTTTTTAGCCTCAGCTTCTTGCTGTTTAGCTTTAGTTTCTTCAGCTAATTTCTGCTCTTTGAGTTTGGCTTCACGCTCAGCGGCTTGCTGTTTTTCTTTTTCAGCTTCTTGCTTTTTCAGAATCTCTTGCTGTTTTTGCTTTTCTTCAGCGGCTGCCTTAGCTTTTTTCTCTTCATTAAGCTTTTTTTCTTTAGCCTCTTCCAGTTTTTCAGCTTCTTTACGCTTAGCTTCTTCTAGTTGAGCTTGTTTTTTTTGCTCTTCTAAAGCTTCTTGTTTACGTTTTTCTAAGGCTTGCTGAGCTTTTTGCTCTTCCAGCATTTGCTGTCTCTTAGCTTGCTGTTGCAACAACTGCTCTTCTGATTTACGCGCATTTTCAACTTGTTGTTGATGCTGAATCTCGGCTTGTTCTGCCTTGGCTTCATTTTGTTTGAGACGATCTACTTCAGCTTGAATTTGATCGCTATCTAAAATAGTTGCCTCGATAATTTCAGGCGCAGGTTCAGCTTTAACAAGATCGGGATCAGATTCAAAACTAAAACTAAACAATAGAATAATGACGATGTGCAACGCCATCGCCAAAGTCATTGAAGAACCGTATTTGTGCATGAGGCCTTATTAACTATTTTTCAGGAGGCGGGGTAGTCATTAAACCGACTTTGGGAGCACCCGCAGCTTTTAGAGAAGCCATAACGGTCACAATTTTGCCATATTCGACCAAATGATCACCACGCACATAGATTTGAGTTTGCGGTTTATTTTTCAACACAGTTGAAACTCGCGAATACAGCACATCTTCAGCAACAGGCTCATCTTGACGATCACCAATATCAATATAAAAAGAGCCATCTCTTTTTATTGACACAATCACGGGAGGCTCATCTTTTAAATCAACAGCTGCGGCATCAGTCTGCGGCAAATCTACATCAACACCAGTTTGAACCAGTGGTGCTGTAATCATAAAAATCATTAATAAAACAAACGTGACATCAATGTAAGGAACAACGTTGATCTCGGCCATTGGGCCTCGACGCTTGCGGGATTTGCGATTACTGCCACCTACATTCATTTACTGTGCGCCTGTCTTTGCAATAAAACCACGAATTCATCAATAAACAACTCATAACGACCTGCTAATCGGTCTAGGCGAGTTGAGAATCGGTTATAAGCGATAACCGCTGGAATCGCCGCGAACAAACCAATTGCGGTAGCAATCAACGCTTCGGAAATACCAGGTGCAACATTCGCTAACGTCGCATTTTTGATTTCGCCTAAGGCTCTGAATGAATTCATAATCCCCCAAACGGTACCAAACAAGCCAATATAAGGACTAGTTGATCCAACAGTTGCGAGAAACGGCAAAGTTTCATCCAAGCGATCTAATTCTCTTGCCAACTCAATCCGCATGGCGCGTTGTGCACTTTCGACTTGCACTACAGGCTCAACATCACCTTTTTGACGCATTCTGGCAAATTCACGGTAACCTGCTAGAAAAATTTTTTCGATGCCTTCTGGATCAAATCTGTCATTGGACATTTTTTTGTATAGCTCTGCAAGCCCTAAGCCAGACCAGAACTCATCTTCAAAGCTATCTGTCACTTCAATAGATTGCTTTAATTCTTTACGTTTAGAAAAAATAAAAGTCCACGATGCTACCGATGCAGAAAGCAAGATAAACATCACAAACTGAACAACAACGCTGGCCTCTTTGACCAAATGCAGTATCGATAAATCAGTATTCATCAGGTTATTTTTTCCAATATCTCAGTGGGAATAGGTTTAGGTTTCATGGTTTGTGCATCAAGACAAGCAATGCGAATTTCAGCGTCACATAACACTAAATCTTCACGCACAATTGACTGCTTAAATATCAAGCTGGTTTTTTTCTTTTCAATCACTGCTGAGTTGACATCAATTAAGTCATTAAATTTTGCTGGTTTAAGATAATCAACTTTTACCGAGCGAACAACAAATATAAGTTTTTGTATTTGAATTAATTGATCTTGCTCGAATCCCAAATCCCTCAACATTTCGGTTCTTGCTCGTTCAAAAAACTTCAAATAATTCGCGTAAAACACCACACCACCCGCATCAGTATCTTCATAATATACTCGAATGGACCAGTTAAATGAGTTCATTACACAGAATTAAAGTTTAAAAATATCGTCTGCAACAGGCTCTTGAGCCGGTACTGGCAAACCAAAATGGGTATACGCCTTATGAGTAACGACTCGACCGCGCGGTGTTCTCATTAAAAAACCTTGCTGAAGCAAATAAGGCTCAAGTACATCTTCCACCGTACCTCGCTCTTCGCTAATCGCCGCTGCCAAGGTATCAAGACCGACTGGGCCGCCTTGAAAATTCTCAATTATTACTGACAAAAGCTTGCGATCCAGCATATCAAAGCCTTGTTGATCGATTTTTAACATTTGCAAGGCTTGACTAGCAATCTCACGACTAATTTCGCCATTGGCTTTTACCTCGGCAAAATCCCTGACCCGACGCAATAATCGGTTAGCAATTCTGGGGGTCCCACGAGAACGACAGGCAATTTCATTAGCACCGCCCTGATCAATCGCTATGCCCAGCATGGTTGCCGACCGAGTCACAATACTCGCCAACTCAATCGCGCTATAAAACTCCAAGCGCTGAACAATCCCAAATCTGTCCCTTAATGGCGATGTCAACAATCCCGCTCGCGTCGTTGCACCAATCAAAGTAAAAGGTGGCAAATCGAGCTTAATCGACCGTGCCGCAGGGCCTTCGCCTATTATAATATCAATTTGATAGTCTTCCATAGCCGGATACAGCACTTCTTCAACTGCAGGGCTTAAGCGATGGATTTCATCAATAAATAAAACATCGTGAGCTTGCAGATTGGTCAACAAAGCGGCCAAATCACCGGCTTTATCCAATACTGGACCAGAAGTTTGACGAATATTGACATTCATTTCTGCGGCCACAATATTAGCCAAAGTGGTTTTACCTAATCCTGGCGGCCCAAAAATCAAGACATGATCTAAAGCTTCAGAACGAGAAACCGCCGCTTGAATGAAGATTTCCATTTGCTGGCGCAACTCTTGCTGACCGACATAATCTTTTAAACGTTTCGGTCGAATTGCCCGATCTTGACGCTCTTCATCATTACCAGCAACAGCGGTGATTAATCGATCGCTTTCAATCACTTAATCGTGCCTCGTAATGCCATACGAATAATGTCTTCGCAACTGTTGTTTTCAATAGCAATCCCCTGCACCATTTTTGCTGCATCTTGGGGCTTGTAACCCAAAGCACAAAGCGCTGAAACAGCCTCTTGTTTCGGTGAATTTGCTACTTGAACAGGATTTGATACCGACGAAACAGATACCAACGAACAATCCAGCTCCGGCAATCGACCGCGCATTTCAATAATCAAACGCTCTGCGGTTTTCTGCCCAACACCGGGTAAGCGTACCAAACCTTTTACATCGTTATCCTCAACACAACGATAGAAATCAGCGACGCTTTGCCCTGATAAAATCGTCAACGCTAATTTTGGCCCGACACCATTAACCTTGATCAAAGCTCTAAACAGCATTCGCTCAGTTTCACTAGCGAAACCAAACAAAATATGGGCATCTTCTCTGACCACCAGATGGGTATGCAGTTTGACGTCCTGCCCCAATGCTGGCAAATCATAAAAGGTGGTCATTGGCGCTTCAATTTCATAACCAACGCCATTAACATCCAATAATAATTGCGGCGGTGCTTTGTGCATCAATTTGCCACGCAGAAAACCAATCATAATTGCGCCTGCTGTATACGTTTAGCGGTTTCTTGATAATGACAATGGCAAAGACTGATAGCCAATGCATCGCTGGCATCAATTTGCATATCACCTTGAATGCTTAACAAAATCTTCACCATATGCTGAACCTGTTGTTTTTCAGCATTCCCCTTTCCGACCAAGGCCTGCTTGACTTGTCGAGCCGCATATTCAAACACCGGTACTTGCTGATTGAGGGTTGCACAAATAGCCGCGCCACGCGCCTGACCAAGCTTTAACGCCGAATCGGCATTTTTATGCATAAACACTTGCTCTATGGCCATTTGTTGCGGCTGATAAAGTGCGATAATTTCAGTTATGCCATCAAAAATTTGTTTAAGTCGAGAAGGAAAATCATCGGTCTGCATTCGTATGCAACCACTCGCAACATAGCGTGCTACGCCTCTAGCACCAATTTCGACGACACCATAACCGGTAATTCTCGAACCAGGATCAATCCCAAGAATTCTAATCAATGGTTAATCGCTTCTAAAATCAAGTTACGCATCACCCAAGGCCGCCATAATCTCATCGCTAATATCGGCATTAGAGTAAACATCTTGCACATCATCCAAATCTTCAAGTCTATCAATCAGCTTCAGCATTTTTTCAGCATCGTTAGCATCAAGCTCGGTTTTAACTTCAGCATGCATTGTCACTTCGACATTATCGGGCTCAAAACCAGCCGCAACCATCGATTCTTTAACGCTTAAATAATCTTCAGGCGCAGTAAACACATCAATCGAACCATCTGGATTACTCACCACATCATTCGCCCCCGCATCCATGGCTGCTTCCATAATGACATCTTCATCAACACCAGCCGAATAACTAATAAGCCCTACTTTACGAAATAAATAAGCAACTGAACCATCAGTCCCTAAATTGCCCCCTGCCTTTGAAAAAGCATGACGAACATCAGCCACGGTTCGATTGCGATTATCGGTTAAGCAATTCACCATCACAGCGGTTCCGCCCGGCCCATAACCTTCGTAGCGGACTTCTTCGTAATTAACACCATCCAAAGCACCAATCGCTTTTTTGATTGTGTTATCAATGGTATCACGCTTCATATTAGCGCCCAGCGCCTTGTCAATCGCCGTTCTTAAGCTGGGATTATTAGTAGGATCACCGCCACCTGAGCCTTTCGCCGCAACGGTAATCTCACGAATCAATTTGGTGAAAATCTTCCCACGTTTAGCATCTTGGGCGCCTTTACGATGCCTAATATTTGCCCACTTACTATGCCCTGCCATTGTTGCCTCTAAAATGTTTTAAAAATTTCAGATTTAGATTCGATTGATGCCGTCCGCTTCAATAATTTAGAGCAGATAAGGCAACACAGCGGTTAACGACGCATCGCTAACATATTGATCAGAGTGACTTTCGACCAAAGGCCGCCTAACAACGCCGCCAAAGCCAATCATATAGGCCCCAGCCAGCTTAGCCTCAAGATCGGTTTTACCATCACCTATCATCACCAACGATGGATTAGCTTGAATCAAAGTTTTACAAATCTGCGCCTTGCCGCCACTAATCGCTAAAGGTGATTGTCTGGCAAAATCTTGATATTGACCTTGTTCATCAAATATCACATCAACCGCATGCACTTGATGCTCGGGCACCCCTAAATAGTCAGCCAAAGGCAAAATCGCTTGCCTTAAGCCACCGCTGATAATGTGAATCTGTTTATTGTTTTGTTGCAAAATCTGGATAGTTTCTTTAACGCCATCAACAATGGTTTCGATATACAAATCAGCCAACCAATCAATGGATGCTTGATTAGGTCTAATTAATTCTAATCGACTCGCATACACATCTTCTAACGCCAACTCACCATTCATAGCGGCATCAGTTAATGCGGCCACCTTATCAAAAAGCCCATGCTGCCTAGCTAACTCATCAATGCCTTCGATTCGACTTAAAGTGCTATCACAATCAAAACATACGACATCAAAACTCATAAAAATCACAACCCATAGCAAGCATTTGCATTAAAAACCGAGAAAAACTGGATAAAATAACATTTTAACAGTTTTGCACTAACATCAACCAACCATAGGCGTTCGACAAGCAACTTATGAACTTAAAGCTCAAATTTTCAATTGTTTTTGCAGTACTCATGACCGTTTGCATCAGCTATTGGCAACTGGAGGCCAGCAAAATCATACCTAACACTGTAGTTAAAAATCTAAAAGGCGAATCCTTTGATCTAGCTGATTTAAAAGATAAGCCTATGCTAGTGACATTTTGGGCACCTGACTGCACAGGCTGCATTGAAGAAATTCCAGATTTAATCGATTTACACCGAGAATTTAGCGACCAAGGCCTGACTATTATTGCGGTTGCGATGAATTACTCGCCACCAAATCAAGTCTTGGCATTGGCGGAAAACAAACAATTACCTTACCAAGTTGTACTTGACCCCGATGCGTCAATCGCTAAAAACTTTGGTAACATCCAACTAACGCCAACCAGCTTTTTAATCGACAGAAAAGGTGCAATTGTTATGCAAAAAGTTGGAAAATTTGATTTGACTGCCATCAAAGAAATAATAAAAAGTCTCTAATGAGCAATGATAGATGAACTTTATAAATGGTGCGAGCGGAGAGACTCGAACTCTCACGGGGTTACCACTGGAACCTAAATCCAGCGCGTCTACCAATTTCGCCACGCTCGCAATATTGAATCGCAAATTATAATGATTACCCTACCTAAAAACAAGCCTAGTCGGTAAATTTGGCATGAAAATCGCTTCAACAGCTCTTTTAAATCGCCTAAGCATACTGTTCGCCTTTGTGTGCACCAACACTACAATAGCGGACACAGCGTTAGAAACAGGCTTAGTACACTTTAAAAATCAAAACTTTAATATTAAAGTTGAAATCGCAGCCAATCAGCAACAGCGCGAAACCGGCTTAATGTATCGCCAATCACTAGCCGCCGATAAAGGCATGTTATTTGTCTATAACGATCAGGATTTACGCGGGGTTTGGATGAAAAACACCTTGTTACCACTCGATGTTTTATTTTTGAATCATAAAGCTGAAATCATCGCCATGCTGCCCAATCTTCCCCCCTGCCACCAAAATCCATGCCCTATTTACCATTCGCAACTTCCAGCCACCTACATATTGGAAGTCAACGCAGGTTTCATCGACAATCATCAACTAAAAATCGGCCAAGCTCTTCACTTGCCGTTTTAGCCATTTATATCGTTTTCGTCGCCTTCGTAAGGCGTCGCGTATTTGCATTCTTTTTGTGGACAGACTTTTTCAACACCACGACGCTTAGTGGTTTTCAAGGTCAAAATTGGCCAATTGCAATCGGGACAACTCTCTTTAATTGGTGCATCCCACAAGGCATAGTCACACTTTGGATAACCCGAACACGAGAAAAATATCTTACCGCTACGCGCCTTTCTTCTCAAAATTGAACCGGTTTTACATTGCGGACACTCCACACCAGTATCTTGCGGTTTCTCTAAAGGCTCAATGTGTTTACAGGTCGGATAAGCGCTACAGCCAACAAATTTGCCATAGCGACCGGTTTTAATCACCAACGATGATTCACATTTAGGACAAACGCGCCCTTCAACCACTTCCGACTCAGCCGAAGCTACAGCATTATCATCCCCCAAATTACGGGTATAAGAACAAGTCGGGTAATTGGTACAGCCGACAAACCGACCATTGCGACCTAAACGAATCGACAACGGACTACTACATTCAGGACATTGCTCATCAATACTTTCTTGAGTGACATCTTTACGCTGAACGCTGGTTTCTTTCTCAGTAATCAACTGGGTAAACGGCTGCCAAAAATCGTTCATCAACGGCACCCAGTCTTTTTCACCACGGGCGACCGCATCCAAATCATCTTCTAAATTGGCGGTGAAGCTGTAATCCACATATTTAGTGAAGTGATCAGTCAGAAATTTATTAACAATCCGCCCGACATCGGTTGGATGAAAACGCTTGCTATCCAACGTCACATATTCACGATTTTGCAGGGTCGAAATAATCGTCGCATAAGTCGAAGGACGACCAATGCCATGCTCCTCCAAAGCCTTAACTAAACTCGCCTCGCTATAACGTGGCGGTGGCTCGGTAAAATGCTGACCAGCAACCACATCATTCAAAGTCACCGGACGCCCCTCTTCCATCGGCGGCAACAAACTATCCTGATCATCAGCGGCTTCTTTGCTATCGTCCACACCCTCTAAATACACCGCCATAAAGCCGGGATTAGTCACGGTTGAACCAGTGGCACGAAACACGTTTTGATCAGTACCACAATTCAAATCAACCGCCACCTGATTTAACGTCGCATGAATCATCTGACAAGCCACGGTTCGCTTCCAAATTAAGTCATACAACTTATACTGCTCAATACTCAAATATTGCTTCACTTGCTCAGGCAAACGATAAGCCGAAGTCGGACGAATCGCTTCATGTGCCTCTTGTGCATTTTTAGATTTGGTTTTGAATTGACGCGGTTCTTTAGGCACATTTTCCGCACCGTATTTTTCAGCAATCAAGGCCCGAAGATCAGCCAAAGCTTCTTCCGACAAATTCACCGAATCGGTACGCATATAGCTGATTAAACCCGCGGTTTCGCCACCCAAATCAATCCCCTCATACAACTGCTGCGCCACCATCATGGTGCGTTTGGTGGTAAAACCTAATTTACGCGCTGCTTCTTGTTGTAAAGTTGATGTGATAAACGGCGGTGCTGGATTTTTGCTACGTTGCTTTTTCTCGACCTTAGCGACGATTAACTGACCATCAGCCGCCTCCAGCAAGGCTTGCTTAACCTGCATCGCCTGCGCTTCATCAACCACACTAAATTGACTCAGTTTCTCGCCATTAAAATGAGTTAACTTGGCTCTAAAAGGCAAACCTTGCGCACTGGCTTCAGCAACGTGAGTCCAATATTCGCGAGTTTTAAACGCTTCAATCTCCAATTCGCGTTCAACAATCATACGCAACGCCGGACTTTGCACCCGACCTGCCGACAAACCACGACGAATTTTCTTCCAAAGTAATGGCGATAAATTAAAACCCACCAAATAATCTAAAGCCCGACGCGCTTGCTGGGCATTAATCATGTTCAACGACAATTCAGTCGGATTGGCAATCGCCTCAGTCACCGCCTTTTTGGTGATTTCGTGAAACACCACCCGCCGCACTTCTTTATCTTTTAATAGCTTCTTTTCTTTCAGATGCTCTAGCACATGCCAAGAAATCGCCTCACCTTCCCTATCAGGGTCAGTCGCTAGATATAAGGTATCAGCGGACTTAATCGCTTTACCGATTTCTTGCAAATGGCGTTGATTACGGTCGATGATTTGATACTTCATCGCAAAATCATGAGTGGTATCAACCGCACCTTCTTTGGGAATCAAATCACGGACATGACCATAAGAAGCAAGCACTTGGAAATCTTTGCCCAAGTATTTCTCAATGGTCTTACATTTTGCAGGTGACTCTACAATGACTAAACTTTTGCTCATGCTGGATACGAAATCAATGTAAAGAGGTAGGAATCAGGTCATAGACAATATCTTCCATCCGAGAAAACGCCTCGCTATCACCGGGTTGGCTGAGTAACACCATCAACACAATCCACTTCAATCTATCTAAAGTAATCTCTTCATCTTTTAATGCCATCGCTCTATCAATAGCAATTTCCCGATTAGCTGGTGTCAAAATCCCACTATGCTCAAGATACATCAGAAAATCACGACATTCCAAATCCAATACTTCGATTTCCTGACTACTAAACACCCGAAATGACGATGACACTACAGTGCTAATCGCCTCAATATCAGCTAAAGATTCTAACCAATCAAACGCTTTATTCACGTCTGGCTGTTGAAAGCCGGCATCGAGCAATTCACTCGCAATCAAATCGGTGTCAGGATAGTTGTCACTATCGTTATCGAGATAATTCTCAAACAGATAGATCAACACATCAAAAATATCTTCTTTCATTAGACCCTTTATTAAATTCTGTAATAGCTACCGCCAGCCGCCGAGGCAATGTAGCCTTGTAGCTCCAAAACCAGCAATATCGACGAAATCATTTCCACCGACCAGCCACTTTCTTCGACTAAAGTGTCAACGCTTGTTGGGCTGTATGCAATCAATTTCAATAGATTTTGATGCTCTAGGTCAAGCGTTGTCTGATCTAATTGCGGCTGACTATTGATAGATGATTGATTATATTGACCTAATTCCTCAAAAACATCTTCGGCAGTTTCGACTAATTTAGCACCTTGACGGATTAAAGCATTGCATCCACGCGCCAAAGGATTGTGAATTGAACCTGGAATCGCAAACACTTCACGATTTTGCTCCAAAGCCAAACGCGCGGTAATTAAAGAACCACTTTGCTGCGCCGCCTCAACCACCAACAAACCGACACACAAGCCACTAATAATCCGATTCCGACGCGGAAAATGATCGGCTTTCGCATTCGTTCCTAGCGGAAACTCGGAAACTAAAGCCCCATGTTCAGCGATTTCAGTCGCCAATTGTTTATGACTCGCCGGATAAACCCGATCCAAACCCGTCCCGACCACGGCAATCGTCCTGCCATTAACATTTAAAGCCCCTTGATGACTAGCCGCATCAATCCCCAAAGCCAAACCGCTAGTAATCGTTAAACCCGCCGCCGCCAAAGCTTGAGCAAATTCAATCGCGGTTTTAACCCCAGACGAAGATGGATTCCGACTGCCAACCATCGCAATTTGCGGCTCCAGCAACAAACTAACATCGCCTTTCACAAACAATATCGGCGGCGGATTACTGATTTCCTTTAACTGCGGCGGATAAGCCGGATCATCAATAGTAATGGCGTAATTATTCGGCTGCTGTAACCAAAGCAAATCTTGCTCGACTTGCTGCCAATCCGGTTTTTGCAGCGCCTCGATAATTTTTTCACTAAAGCC
>JBEGMT010000178.1:0-8507 GCA_041182925.1 Pseudomonadota bacterium
CTAACACCCGCTCAAGACACCCGACCAAGCCCAGCGGCTGCGTAATTTGCTGGCTAAATTAACCCCCGTTTGCTCAACGCCATTGGCGGCATGGGTTTCAAACACAATCAAGGACTGCTTACCCAAATCTTCCAATGCACTGAAAATGCTGTCAGCGCTATCAACACAAATCGCTTCCAGATAGCTACCTAACACGGTTTCCAAAGCCGTTTCCCAACCGGCTTCGGCTTCTAAAAATTCCGCCAAACGTGGTTGCTGGGCTAAACCGACTTGCTCTAACCAGGTGGTGAGCTGCTTTTTGTCTTTGCCCATCGCGTGTTGCTGGAGCAATTCTAAAGAACTGATTTTGCCATTCACCTTTTGCAATTCAGCGCGATTTTGATGCAGTTGGTCGTGTAACTGTTTAATTTCAGGCCGCAATTCAGCAATGTTTTGTAACACACCCTCTAATTGCGCCTGTAACTGGCTACGCTCGGTTTCGATTAACTCGATGCTGGTTTCTAAACTTTCCAACTCAAACTCATCTTGGGTATCAGCCAATAAACCACGCTCGCTGTTTAATTTGTCCAAGCGAATTTGCAACTGGCGATTTTGATTATCCAATTGCACCAGCTTGGTTCTTTGCACTTCGGCTTGTTCACGATAACCGGCATTTTCAGCCAGAAAATCTTCCCATTGCTGTTGCCATTGCTGCTTTTGCAGATGAGCATCTTGCTGAATCCCCAGCAAATCCTCTTCCCGCTCCCGCGCCACAATCATGGTTTCTTCGGCTTCCAGCAAAGTTTGGCGAATTTCTTCTAATTGCTGACGGTCTTGCTCGCAATCTTCTTGAGCTTGCTCGGCTTGCTGCTTTAAGCGATTGATTTCAATCAGGGTTTCTTCGTGGCTTTTCTCATTATGCTTAATCGCCTGCTCTAAGCGACTCACCTCAGCTACCACCGAATAATAATCGGCTTGAGTAGCGTCTAAATGTTGCTGCTGGGCTTTTTGCTCGCCACGTTTTAACTCCATGGCTTTTTCAGTATCGCGCAACAACACAAACAAGCGATTATGCTCTTCGGCAACTGCTTGTAATTTGTCCTCTAATTGCTGGGCAGAACGCTGGAAATTTTGCCAACGCATCGCCAACAACTCTTGTTTATAGCGGCGTTCTTGTTGTTTTAATTCAGTGTATTTTTCGGCTTTTTCGGCTTGTTTCGCCAGATTTTTGATTTGTTTATCAACTTCGTCGCGTAAATCATCGAGTCGTTCGAGGTTTTCACGGGTATGACGCATCCGGGTTTCCGTTTCCGATCGACGCTCTTTATATTTAGAAATCCCCGCCGCTTCTTCGATATGCACCCGCAAATCGTCGGGTTTGGCTTCCACCATCCGCGAAATAGTGCCCTGTTCGATAATCGCATAACTACGCGAACCTAAACCGGTGCCTAAAAACAAATCGGTAATATCTTTACGCCGACAACGTGAACCGTTGAGCATAAACAAGGATTGGCCGTCACGACTGACTTGGCGCTTGATGGAGATGCTGTTGTATTGCGAATATTCGCCGCCGGCTTTGCCTTCGCTGTTATCGAAAATCAACTCAACCGACGCCACGCTGACCGGTTTACGTCCCGATGAACCGTTGAAAATCACGTCGGTCATGCTACCGCCGCGCAAATGCTTAGCCGAGCTTTCTCCCATCACCCAACGCACCGCATCGATAATATTGGATTTACCACAGCCATTAGGACCGACAATCGCGGTTAAATTGCCATTGATTGGGATAGTGGTGGGATCGACGAAGGATTTAAAACCTGCAAGTTTGATTTTTTCCAGTTTCATGACTGGGGAAAGATGCTCAAAACGATTGGAAAGGCGGCTATTATCAACGAAATGCCCTTGAGAATGGAATGGATTTTGAATCAATCGTTAATTACTGTTTAAAACCGTACAAGCGCTGGGCTTGAAAACCACGCCCGATAGACATACCCTGCAATTTTCAACCTAGGGCAATAACACCATGAGCACACTACTTGAAGCCAACCAAGAAGCACCTTTTTTCCGCGCCAAAAATCAAGATAATCAACTAATTAGCCTGAATGATTTCGGCGGTGAGAAAAATCTGGTCTTGTATTTTTACCCAAAAGACGACACTCCAGGCTGCACGATTGAAGCCAACCAATTTACCGCTTTGGCCGCCGAATTTGCCGCAGCCGACACTGTGGTTTTAGGTGTCAGCAAAGATGATTGCGACAGCCACAAAGCCTTTATCAGCAAATACGGCCTTAGCGTACAACTGTTGGCCGATACATCCGGCGAACTTTGTGAAAATTATGGGGTTTGGCAAGAAGTTGAAAAAGACGGCGTTAAAAAATGGAAAATCGTTCGCTCGACTTTCGTGATTAATAAGGACGGGATTTTGGTTTCTGCGGAATATGGCGTGAATCCAGAGGGGCATGCACAAGCGGTTTTGGATTTGATTAACAACTGATGTTACGCAACGCTCAACGCTATCAGTATTGAGCACATTTTTTAGTTGTCGATAAAAAGGATTCGCGTTGCGAGGCTTATTTTGATGTCGGTTTTCGCACCGACAGGCGAGTTACTTTCTTTTGTTTGGCCAAAAGAAAGTAACCAAAGAAAAGGCCACCCGACCGCCGCTTAATTCCTGCGCTCCGAAGCGTTTACTGGGGGTTGGCAAAAGGGACTTCCTGTCCCTTTGCCAACTCGCCGCGTCCTGCGGCGACCCTAACGGGCTATTCCCAGTAAACGCTTCGGTGCTCGGCGCGGCAGACGGGAAAATACTCGCCCACCGCGTAGCACAAGTTAAATTTTCAAGACATCACGCCAACGGGCGCGGATAATGGGGCATGACTAATACAAATCAACCCCCATCGACCACGCCTGCTACTGATGTTACAGGACCTAGTTTTGAGCAATTGCCATTATCAGCAGCGATGCTGGAAAACCTACGGCAATTGCAATACCTGACCATGACCCCAATCCAAGCCGCCAGCTTACCGATTGCGCTGGCTGGCACTGACCTAATCGCCCAAGCCAAAACCGGTAGCGGAAAAACCGCCGCTTTTGCCTTGCCGATTCTGAAAAACCTCAATCAACCGCTATTTAAAGTACAAAGCTTGGTGCTATGCCCGACTCGCGAACTGGCCGAGCAAGTCAGCCAAGAAATTCGCCGTTTAGCCCGTTTTGCCGACAACATTAAAGTCCTGGCTTTATGCGGCGGTACCCTGATGCGGCCACAAATGACCAGCCTCGAACACGGCGTACACATCGTCGTCGGCACGCCGGGGCGGATTATGGATCACCTGCAACGCGGCAGCCTGAATCTCGACCACATCACCAGCCTAGTGCTGGACGAAGCCGACCGCATGTTGGACATGGGCTTTTATGACGACATTAACGCCATCGCCAGACAATGCCCCAAACAACGCCAAACCCTATTATTTTCAGCCACCTACCCAAATGGCATCGCTAAACTGGCTAAACAATTACTGCATAATCCGCAGCAAGTTCACCTTCACGAACAACATGCCAGCAACAAAATTCGCCAGCGTTTTTACGAAGTTGATGACCAACAGCGCCTACAAGCTGTCGCCAAATTGCTCAAACATTACCGACCTGTCAGCACCTTGGCGTTCTGCAACACCAAACAACAATGCCGCGACTTGTTAGATGAATTACTGGCTCAAGGCTTTAGCGCCTTAACCTTAAATGGCGATTTGGAACAACGCGACCGCGACCAAGTGTTAATTCAATTCGCCAACCGCAGTTGCTCGGTATTGGTTGCCACCGACGTCGCCGCCCGTGGTTTGGACATTAGCCAATTGGAAGCGGTGATTAATGTCGACATCAGCCCCGATCCTGAAATTCATGTCCATCGCATAGGCCGTACCGGTCGTGCTGATGAACAAGGCTGGGCATTGAGTTTGTTTAGCGCCCAAGAAACACCACGAGTCAACAGCATCAGTCAATTCATGGGCAACGAACCGGAATGGCACCAGCTTAACCAATTAAGCAACAGCAACCCTGCCCCACTGCAACCACCCATGGTCACCCTGCAAATTTTCGGTGGTCGCAAAGACAAAATCAGACCGGGCGATGTACTCGGCGCACTGACCGCCGACGCTGGTTTTAAAGGCGAACAAATCGGCAAAATTAACGTCACCGAACAGACCACTTATGTGGCGGTTGAACGCAGTATTGGGCGGGAATCGGTGCGGAAATTGTCAGCGGGGAAAGTGAAGGGGAAAGCAGTGAAAGTGAGATTATTGAGGGATTAATTATATTTTTGCGATTATTTGAATAGCTTAACTATAAACACAACCATGAAAATATCTTTACCAGCTAATTATGAAGCATTAGATTTATTGGAAGATCAAAATCAGCTACACAAACTTAAACTTGAAGAATTGCGTCAGGAAATCCAAAAAGGAATCGACAGCGGTAAATCGACTATTTTAGATATAGAAACTATTAAAATTAATGGTCATCAGCGATTATTAAATATAAAAAGCGTAGGTTGGGTTAGGCATTAGCCGTAACCCAACACTTTGGCCTTCGATTGTTGGGTTCCGCTCTATCGAGCGAACCCAACCTACACAACTGTTGGCGTATAAATCCACTGGTTTCAAGTGTAATTGTAGCCATTATTAGCTCCGTAAATTTAACCCTGCTAAAGCTCAGATCATAACCCAATCAAAGTCACTTTATACGGCGTTGTCATCATACAAGCAAAAATCCCCCATAGGACAATCCCACCAGACTGCCTATAATTAGCGGCTTTTGATTTTAACTGCCTGAGGTTGGAATGTTTTCCGAAACCGTTTTAGCGTTATCACAGTGGCAAATGTCGATCAGCGCTTTACTGCATTTTGTCTTTATCCCTTTAACCCTTGGATTGTCGTTGCTACTGGTAGCGCTGGAATCCTTGTATCTACTCACCAACCAAGCACATTACCTAAACGCCAGCCGTTTCTGGGCGCGGTTGTTTACCGTCAACTTTAGCTTGGCTTTGGCCAGCCGATTGGTGCTGTTGTGTCAATTTGGCGCGGGGAGTTCTTATTTTTCCCGCTACGTTGGCGATGTGTTTGCCCTGCCGTTGGCGATTGAAGCCTTGAGCAGCTTCTTTTTGGCTTCGGTGTTGTTTGGGCCATTTTGGTTTGGCTGGGCGCGTTTGAGCAAACAGCAACATTGGCTGATTACTTGCTTATTGGCGCTGTGTCTTAATCTGTCGGCTTTGTGGTTGATTAGCGCTTATGCGTGGCTGGAAAATCCGGTTGGCGCCAGCTTTAATCTGCATTCGCTACGGATTGAATTAAACGATGTCAATCAATTGCTCAATAATCCAGCGGCAATCTTTAAAACCCTACATTTGCTTGGCCTTTGCTATGCGATTGCCGCTGCCAGCGTGTTGGCGATTAGCGCTTGGCTGGTGTCGAAAAATCCCAACGATTCGCTTGGCCGCATCAGTTACAAACTGGCCGCACCGGTTGGCTTAGTGGCGATTTTGCTGGCTTGGCCGATGCAACCAACCCCAAACCGTCTGAGCCAAACTATTCAACAAACCGCGCTCAATGGCGGTGATTTGCCAAGCTTATTGCCAGAAGTAGAAAGCCACGTCCGCAACGGCCTGATTGCTTATCAAAGCTTGTTGGCTTGGCGCGATGACGATAAAAACAGCGCCTTGCAAGCTCAAGTCGAGCAGCATCAAGTCGACTTAGGCTATGCCTTGTTATTACAGCGTTTCACCACGCATATCGAAAACGCTACCGAACAACAAATCAAACTCGCCGCACAATCGGCGTTACCGGCAGAACCTGCGGCATTGTTGTGGACTCATCGTCTGTTAATCGGCTTGGGCGTGTTGATTATGGCGGGCTTCATTGCCGCTTGTGTTGGCGGTTTAAGCCAAGCCGCATTGAAACCTTGGCTGATTCAGCTCAGCATTTTGACGGCACCGCTGCCTTGGTTATTAGGCTTAGGCGATCATTTTCTTAATCAAGCCAGCCAGCAACCTTGGCTAGTGGCCGAATTGTTACCGAGCTTTTTAAGCTATTCCTCGCTGTCGGTCAGCGCAGTGGCGATTAACTTCGGCATTTATCTAATCACCGGCACAGGCTTGGTCTGTGTTGCCGGGATTTTGATGGCTTACTTAACCTTTAGCCACGCCAGAGGAGCAGCGCAATGAATTTAGATTACGAAGTTTTACGCTTAATCGCTTGGGCTTTGCTGGTTTTGGCTTTGGTCGGTTATGCGCTTAATGAAGGGATTAGCTTAGGCACCAGTATGTTGTTGCCGTTAATTTCGCAAAGCGATAAAGAACGGCAATTAATCATCGCCAGTATCGCCGCCACCGCCCAAGGCCAACAAGCTTGGTTAGTGGCCGTCATCGCGATTTTATTTGCCGCTTGGCCTATCGCTTATGCGGTAAGCATGGCCTGTTTGCAACTGCCGATTTTGCTGTTGCTATTGGCTTGGCTAATTCGGCCTTTGGGCTTTGTGTTTAGAGATGCTGCTAATCAACAATGGCGTCAGTATTGCGATAAAGCCTTGGCAATTGGCGGTTGGGTTTCGACCTTGATGGTAGGCATGATTGCTGGCAACTTGCTAAAAGGCATTCCGTTTCACATGGATAACGACATGCGGATTTTGTTCTTAGGCGATTTTTCGACCTTGGTGAATCCGTTTGCTTTGTTAGTGGCTGGAATTGCGATTTGCTTGTTTTTATCGCACGCAGCTTTATTTCTACAACTCAACCCGCAAACTTCGTTTTATAGCGCCAGTAAAAGCATGGGCTATAAAGCTGGATTCGGTTTTATCGTGTTATTTGTACTGACGGGGTTGTGGGTGATTCGCTTGGAAGGCTATCACATTAGCTCCGAGATTCTCACCAACGCAGCCAGCAATCCGTTGATGAAGTTCGTCAAACGCGGCGAAGATTTATGGTTGGACAATTACGAACATCAATACATGCTGTGGGCGTTGCCGAGTTTGGCGATTATTAGTGTTGGATTAGGTTTGTGGTTATCGAAAATCGAACGTAATTACTGGGCGTTTCTAGCCAGTTCAGTCTCAGTCACCATGACAGTTTTAACCACCGCGTTGACCATGTTCCCGTTTATTTTGCCGTCTAATCGCTCGCTAAACACCTCATTAACTTTATGGGATGCCAGCGCCAGCCAAGCGACTTTAAACCTGTTGGTGCCGATTGTGGCGGTGGCTTTATTGTTGATGGCATTGATTAGCCGCTGGTCGTTTAGGCTACCGAATCATTTAAGCAAAACCGCTGCGCCGAAAACTAGCTGTTCGCAAATCAGCTAAACTCGACAATAGTTTGATACTCTAAGCACTTATTTACACTTTTTACCTAATGGAATAAACATGACCGATTTACCTAACTGCCCACAGTGCGGCTCTGAATATACTTATAACGATGGCAACATGACCATCTGTTCCGAGTGTGCCCACGAATGGTCAGCGGATGCCAGCAACGACAGCAATGACGATGCAAAGGTGATTAAAGATTCAAACGGCAACATCTTGCAAGACGGCGACACCGTGACCGTGATTAAAGACCTGAAAGTCAAAGGTTCATCATTGGTGGTTAAAGTCGGCACCCGCGTTAAAAACATCCGTTTGGTTGACGGCGATCATGATATTGATTGCAAAATCGACGGCATTGGCGCGATGAAATTAAAATCTGAGTTTGTGAAAAAGGCTTAATCTGCAAGCCCAATCGCTATTTACCATCACTTTGCTGAGGAGCAAGTATGCAAACAAAAATTAAAGCTATTTTGGGTTTTTCAATGTTGCTAGGCGCTGTTTCGATGATCAGCGCAGCTTTTGCAGAAACCCCAGCCGCACAACATGACGATGCCCATCATCACGCCGCTGCTGAAGAAAACTTTGAGTGGCCAGGCATTTATACAGGCTTTATCCCTTGTGCCGATTGCATCGGTGTTAAAACCACTGTGGCTTTGAACAAAAACGGCAGCTATATCTTAATGACCCAATTCGTTGGCAAATCGGAAAGAGAGTTTGTCGAAAAAGGTAAATTTGCTTTCAACAAAGCCAGCAATACCATCGTCTTAACCCCACGCAACAGCACCACAGCGAATAGCCAACAATATTTAGTCGGCGAAAATTCACTAATTCAGTTGGACAGCAGCGGTAACAAAGTGACTGGTAAATTGGCTGAGCGTTATATTTTGCGTAACAGCGATATAACCTCAAACCCACCTTCACATTCGTCACATCATTAATCGGACAGAGATTGGAGGCTGGGAAACAACCACCTCCAATCACTTCCCAGTGTTCACCGCCCGCAACAAATTCCCATAATACAAATCCTTACCCGTACTGGTTTGCATCCACAACTCCGCCACCACCACATCCTTCGCCTTAAAATACCGATTCGCCAAACCACGCATATCAGCCAAACTAATACTCGGCGAATAAGTATTCAAAATCAAAAAACCATTTGGCGCTAACAAAGCCTGCGCCCC
>JBEGMT010000179.1:0-4953 GCA_041182925.1 Pseudomonadota bacterium
TTGAAGCTGTGCTGATTAATAATGATTTCTAAATCAGAGTAATTTAGATCATAAAAAGAGGTTTTCAAATATTTTCTCCGAGTATGACACGAGCTAACTATCTATTATTTGAAGTGTGGCAGTTAGCTAATAAGGTTTGCAATTTCTCTAGGCCGAGCTTGTGGGTGAGTTGAATATTGCGTTCTGGGATTTGTTCGGGATTCGGATATTTAGCTAGGGCTTTTTCTATGCTTTCCTCGCGAATGATATGCAGCATTGGGTAAGGCGAGCGATTGGTGTAATTGGCGGCGTCGTCTGGTTGGGAATCGGCAAAGCAATAATCAGGGTGAAAGCTGGCGAGTTGGTAAACGCCATCGTAGCCTTGTTCTATCATTAAGTCGTCGGCAATCGCGATTAAGTCCAAAAAATCATCAAAATCTTGATAGCCATCACTAAAAATTAACAAACTGGTTTCGCTGGTTGGGTGGTTGTCCAGATGTTCCGCTTCTACAATTAAAGCTTCTAAATGCTGTTCGGTATCGTCGCCTTCTAAAACTAAGTAGCGAATGCTGTTTTTTTCCTGCTCGCGGCGGGCAAATGGGCAGATGTTGTAATCAATCACAAAGTTGTTTAGCCAAGCTTGGCTGGCGCTGATAACGGCTTGTTGTGGCATGGTTTGGGCCTAAAAATAAGGAATTTGGATATGGTAAATAAAAAACTGCAACGCTGTGGCTTAATTTTGTTGGTTTTGCCTTTGTTGGCTTGTGCTGAGGTGTTTCAATGGACTGATCAACAAGGCCAGCCACATTACAGTGATCAAGCCGGAAACAATGCGCAAAAGATGGTGATTGACGCGCCACCGACCACTTATTATCAGGTTGAAAAGGTGTTTGATGGCGACACGATTTTGTTGAGTAATGGCACAAAAGTCCGATTTTTAGGGATTAATACTCCAGAAGTGGCGGGTGGGCGTAAAACCGAGGAGCAGGGCGGCCAAGAGGCAAAAAACTGGCTCAAGCAGCGTTTGGAACATAACAAAGTCAGTCTGCAATTTGATGTTGAGAAACAGGATAAATACCAGCGCAGTTTGGCTTATGTGTTTGATGAGCAAAAACGTAATATTAACTTGGAATTGGTTAAAAATGGCTTGGCGTCAGTGAGTATTTTTCCGCCGAATTTGACGTATTTAGATCAGTTGTTAGCCGCTCAGCAAAGCGCAGAAGCAGCTAAGTTGGGAATTTGGGCTTATCCGCAATATGCGGCCAAGTCGTTTCAAAGTTTAAATCAGGATAATTACCAGGGGTGGCAGCGGATTACTGGGATGATTCGGGCTGTTAAAAAGGCGCGTAAAAATTATTATCTGCAATTTTCTGAGCAGGTTGCGCTGCAGGTACCGGATGAGTTTGTTGAGTTATTCCCAGATTTGCAAAGTTATGTTGGCAAAACCATTGAAGCTCGGGGTTGGGTGCATCGGTCTAAAGATCGTTGTGCTTTATTGATTAGGCATCCGGGTGAATTGAAGCGCTTAAATTAGTGGATAAAAAAAGGGAGGCTTCGACCTCCCTTTTTTGTCGCATTACCGTGAGCGATTATTTAACAATTTTGTAAGCAACACGACGATTATAAGCGCGACCTGCATCGGTTTCGTTGCTATCAACGGGAGTTGATTCGCCGAAGCCAACCGTGCTTAAGCGTGAGCTGGCGATGCCTTGTTTGATCAGTTCGTTTTTAACAGCCACGGCTCTGCGCTCGGATAACTTTTGGTTGTAAGCGTCCTTGCCGTAGCTGTCGGTATGGCCTTGGATTTCAATCGCTAATTGTGGGTTTTGTTTTAAAACTTGTACCGCATTGGCGATCAGTGGGTCGTTGGTTGATTTGATTTTGTCGCTGTCAAAATCAAATAACACACCGTGGAATGCCCAGCAACCGTCTTTATCGACGATAGCGCCTTTGGGTGAATCAGGGCATTTGTCTTTAGGATTAATCACACCGTCTTTGTCGTCATCTAATGTCGTTGCAATCGGGGTGCCTGGTTTTAAGAAGACGTTTTTAACGAACTCGTTCATCCCTGCTGGGGTGCTAATATTGGCAGCGGTGGTTGCAAAGCCACAGCTTGATGCGCTGGCAATCTGGTTTAGATTGGCTTGACCGATGGTGTCGTTCTCGTTGCCTACCCAGACGGTATAGATGCAAAGTTTATCACCGTGTTGGTTTTTCAGTGCTTCTGCTGCGGGCACGGGTGAAGAGTCATCTTTGCCGTCACTGAATACGATTAACGCGATATTGCCGGGTGCAGCGCTAATGTCTTGGGCTACGGTGTTTAAAGCATCAGCCAGAGGTGTGCCGCCGCTTGAACATGTAAGTGAGGTGATGGCATCGTTAAATCCAGCTTGGCTGTATTTTTGCAGTGGTTGATTGAGAACGCTGCTGCTCCATGACAAGCAAGGGCCAAAGCCAAAGCTACGCAAACCTGAATTTAAGTTGATGGCTGGGATGGTTTTGTTGAATTTGTTTAATAAGTCTTTTTCAGCATCTAATTTAGTGCCAGCGACATCGCCTTGATAGCTATTGCTCATGGATGAAGAGGAGTCGTTGATGACGAAGAAACTGTCGGTTTTTTGAACTAATTGGCCTGATTTAACCAATGCGTTTAAATCTTGAGCTTGAAAAGCTTGAAAGCTGTTGTTGGATTGAGTGGCACAACCTGATAGTAGGGCCATGCCGATAGCAATAGTTAATGCGAGTTTTTTATTCATGTTTGCTTCCTTTGTGGTTGCTGGTTTGTATATAAAAATTTTTGGCCATTGTGTTTTAGTAATAAGTCGCCAAAAAATATAAGGTATCAATTTAGGCTAAGTTTTGTCATTCCTACGATAGGATGTGTCTTTGCTTAAAAAATATACTAGCGTCTAATTGCCATGAAATAATGGTCAAGTATTCTTATTGGTTGCTTAACTTGTTTTGGGGAATGTAATGTGCAAAAAATTATGGCTTTTAAGTGTGTGTTTGTTAATTGGGCAAGTGCATCTGGTGTTTGCCGAAAATGCGGTTGAGGTAAAGCAAGCTGCTGAGCAGGGTATTCCTCAGGCGCAAGCGAAATTAGCATCGTTATATTTGTTGGGGCGTGAGGGTTTTGAGGTTAATGAGGCTTTGGCGGCTGAATGGATGGAAAAAGCGGCTAAACAAGGTTTGATGGATGCTCAAGTGGTGATGGGCGCAATGTATGATCGTGGTTTGGGTGTGATGAATGATAGAGATAAGGCGACTGCCTGGTATCAAAAAGCCGCAGCGCAAGGTCATTCCACCTCGTTGGCGATTTTAGGCAAAAATGATGCGGCCCAAGGCAGTGTACAATTCAACTATCAGGCGATGCGCTTAAGTGCGGCTCGCACGATTCCAACTGAATACGCGAAGAAATTTTTAATTAATAAGTAAGTGATGATGAGTATTAGAACCCGTTTTGCCCCAAGTCCTACCGGTTATTTGCATGTTGGCGGTGCGAGAACTGCTTTGTTTTCATGGTTGTATGCCCGTAAAAACGGCGGAAAATTTATTTTAAGAATCGAAGATACCGATCTTGAGCGATCAAGCCAAGAGTCGGTAGATGCGATTTTGGAAGGGATGGATTGGTTAGGGCTGGAATATGATGAGGGGCCGTTTTATCAAACCCAGCGTTTTGATCGGTATAAAGAGGTGATTCAGCAGTTGTTGGATCAAGGTGATGCTTATTATTGTTATTGCAGTCGTGAAGAGTTAGACGCTTTGCGCGAGCAGCAAATGGCGAATAAGGAAAAGCCGCGTTATAACGGTAAATGCCGTCATGGTGTTGAAAACACTGGCGAGCGGGTGGTACGGTTTAAAAATCCAGAGCTGGGCGAAGTGGTGATTGATGATTTGGTTAAAGGCCGAATCGTGGTTGCGAATAAAGAGCTGGATGATTTGATTATTGCGCGTTCTGATGGCACTCCCACGTATAACTTAACGGTTGTGGTTGATGATATGGATATGGGCGTCACTCATGTGATTAGAGGTGATGATCACGTCAATAACACCCCGCGGCAGATTAATATCCTGAAAGCCTTGGGTGCACAGTTACCGGTTTATGCTCATGTGCCGATGATTTTGGGTTCTGATGGTGCGCGTTTGTC
This sequence comes from Pseudomonadota bacterium, assembly GCA_041182925.1. Lineage (GTDB taxonomy): Bacteria > Pseudomonadota > Gammaproteobacteria > Methylococcales > Methylomonadaceae > Methylomonas. Next base: position 4,128 of record JBEGMT010000179.1, read on the forward strand.
TAAGCGTCATGGCGCAGTGAGCGTGATGCAATATCGTAATGATGGTTATTTGCCAGAAGCGTTGTTGAATTATTTGGTCAGATTGGGCTGGTCGCATGGTGATCAAGAGCTGTTTAGCCGCGAGGAAATGATTGAGTTGTTTGAGTTGGAAAAGGTCAATGTGTCTGCTTCGACTTTTAACACCGACAAATTATTGTGGCTGAATCATCAGTACATTATGAACAGCGAACCAGAGAATGTGGCTAAGCATTTAAGTTGGCATTTGCAACAATTGGGCTTGGATTTGGCCAATGGTCCAGCATTGGCTGGTGTGGTTAGGGCGCAGCGTGAGCGTTGTAAAACCTTGGTGGAAATGGCAGCGGATAGTGTGTATTTCTTCAAAGACTTTAGCGAGTATGAAGAAAAAGCCGCTAAAAAGAACTTCAAGCCAGAAGCCGCGGATGTTTTACAGCATTTATGGAATCAATTTAATGCATTGACTGCTTGGGAAGCTGAGTCTTTGCATCAGGTGGTTTTAGAGAGTGCGGAACAATTGCAATTAGGTTTAGGTAAGGTCGCTCAGCCTTTGCGGGTTGCGGTTTGCGGTAGCGGTGTATCGCCAGCGATTGATGCGACTTTGGCTTTATTAGGCAAACAAAAAACCTTAACTCGGATTGAACAAGCCATCCAATTCATAAAAAATCAACAAAGTGCTGGTTAATTCTGAAAAAGACTGTATAATGGTCGGACTCAATTGAGGGGCCATAGCTCAGCTGGGAGAGCGCTTGCATGGCATGCAAGAGGTCAGCGGTTCGATCCCGCTTGGCTCCACCAAATGGTTATGGTT
>JBEGMT010000180.1:0-6700 GCA_041182925.1 Pseudomonadota bacterium
CTATTTCACCTTGTCATCTTTGTGGCGGTGAACATGTTTCAGTATTATCAAACCGCAGTAGAAATGGCGGGGAATTAAGAACAGTCATTTGCAGCGATTGTGGTTTAGTGTGGAGTGATCCGTTTCCACATAATGCCAGACAGTTCTATGAAGAAGAATATCGCTTAAATTACAAAAAAACTTACGAGCCCAAAGCTAAGCATGTATTACGTGCCGGAAAAGTGGCCTTAACTCGACATCAAAAAATTAAGCATCTATTGGCTAATACCCAAACCATGTTAGATGTCGGCACAGGCGGCGGCGAATTTGCTTATTTGCTTAAATCCCTGGGTCACAATATTCAAGGTATTGAGCCCAATAAAGGTTATGGCGAATATTCTGCTGCCGAATATGGCTTACAACTGCAACATGGCTTTATTCAAGATGGTGAGTTTGAGCCGGAAAGCTTTGATCTGATTACCATTTGGCACGTATTGGAACACACCGAAGACCCATTTTTCGTAGTCAACAAACTGCGTAGTTTGCTAAAACCTGAAGGCATTTTAGTGGTCGAAGTGCCGAATATGGAAGCCACCTGCCAATCGCCAATCAGCACTTTTCACGAAGCGCATTTGTACAATTTCAATTTGGCTACTTTGTGTAAATTAGGTGAAAAGGCCGGTTTGATCGAAGAGCGGCATTTATTCTCTGAAGATGGCGGCAATGTCACGCTGTTTTTCAAAAAGGCCGCTAATTTGCCTGATGCTCAAGCAGATTGGACGATTGCCGGTAATGCTGATCGGATTAGCCGCATTTATAAAGCCCATACCAATTTAAAACACTACACCGGTATGGCACCGTATTTACGGTTTGTGCGACGGATGTCGCGTTCATTATTTGAAAAAAACGCCGTCAAAGGTTTTGCGAACAACAAAAGCCTACTCGACGGACTTTATAAAGATTTACTCTAAGCTCCCAAACATAAGGCTTGCCGCGTGACACAATCAACATCAACCAATATCCATTCCGACAAAATTCTGATTCTCGATTTCGGCTCGCAATACACGCAGTTGATTGCCCGTCGGATTCGGGAAATTGGCGTTTATTGCGAAATTTATGCTTGCGATTGTAGTGCCGAGGAAATCCAAAATTTTGCCCCTAAAGGGGTGATTTTGTCCGGCGGGCCTGAAACAGTCACCAGCAGCGATACCCCGAGAGCGCCGCAAATTGTCTTTGAACTTGGCATTCCTGTTTTAGGCATTTGCTACGGTATGCAAACCATGGCCGAGCAACTAGGTGGTAAAGTTGAATCATCCGATCATCGCGAATTCGGCTACGCGCAAATTCGCGCTCGCGGCCATTCCAAATTGTTATTGAACATCGAAGACCACACTTCAGCCGAAGGTTTTGGTTTATTAGACGTTTGGATGAGCCACGGCGACCGCGTGGTTGAATTACCTACCGGTTTTAAACTGATTGCCAGCTCGGACGGTGCGCCGATTGCCGGTATTGCTAATGAAGATAAAAATTTCTATGCCCTGCAATTCCACCCAGAAGTGACCCACACCAAACAAGGTGGCCGGATTTTAAGCCGTTTTGTCTTGGAAATATGTGACTGCCAAGCCTTATGGAATGCTAGCAACATCATCGAAGACAGCATTCAATCCGTGCGCGAAAAAGTCGGCACCGACCAAGTGATTTTGGGCTTATCGGGCGGGGTTGATTCCTCTGTCGTGGCCGCTTTGTTACATAAAGCCATTGGCCAGCAATTGACTTGCGTATTCGTTGACACCGGCTTGCTGCGTTTAAACGAAGGTGACCAAGTCATGGCGATGTTTGCCCAACACATGGGTATTAAAGTGATTCGGGTTGATGCAGAACAGCGTTATTTAGCCGCATTAGCGGGCGTCAACGATCCAGAGCAAAAACGTAAAATTATCGGTGGTTTGTTTATCGAAATTTTTGACGAAGAAGCCGGCAAACTGACTGATGCTAAATGGTTGGCGCAAGGTACTATTTATCCTGATGTCATCGAATCGGCTGGTGCGAAAAGCGGCAAAGCGCATTTGATTAAATCGCATCACAACGTCGGCGGCCTGCCAGAAAATATGGCCTTGAAATTGGTCGAGCCATTACGCGAATTGTTTAAAGACGAAGTACGTAAATTAGGCTTAGAACTGGGTTTACCAGCCGACATGATTTTCCGTCATCCCTTCCCCGGTCCAGGTTTGGGAGTGCGAATTTTGGGTGAAGTGAAAAAGCAATATGCGGATCTACTACGCCAAGCCGACGCGATTTTCATCGAAGAACTCTATCGCCACGATTTGTACGACAAAGTCAGCCAAGCCTTCGCGGTATTTTTACCGGTTAAATCGGTTGGTGTCATGGGTGATGGCCGTAAATACGATTACGTCATCGCCATTCGCGCCGTCGAAACCATTGATTTCATGACCGCTCGCTGGGCGCATTTGCCGTATGAATTTTTGGATTTGATTTCTCGTCGAATTATTAATGAGGTGCCTGGTATCTCTCGAGTTACCTACGATATTTCAGGCAAACCACCCGCTACGATTGAGTGGGAATAAATGACTAGTCATTCACCTATCTCACGATTTCAGCGTGAGATAGGTATCTCTTCTTATGTCTCCTAGCCAATTCCAAACCAAAATCCTAAGCTGGTTCGACCAACACGGCCGTAAAGATCTGCCTTGGCAGCAAAATATAAACCCTTATCGGGTTTGGTTATCCGAAGTGATGCTGCAACAAACTCAAGTTGTTAGCGTTATCGCCTATTTCAATCGCTTTATTGACCGTTTTCCAACCGTACAAAGCTTGGCTGAGGCTGATATTGACGAGGTCCTACAACATTGGTCGGGGTTGGGTTATTACGCTCGCGCTAGAAATTTACACAAAACCGCGCAAATCATCGCCGCTAATGACGGTCAGTTTCCGCAAACGGTTGAAGCTTTAAGTGCTTTGCCAGGGATTGGCCGCTCAACCGCCGGAGCGATTCTGAGTATTGCTTGTGGTCAAAGCCAGCCGATTTTAGATGGCAATGTGAAACGGGTGTTGGCACGATTTCAGGCGGTGATGGGGTGGTCGGGGGAAACCAAAGTTGCGGCTCAGCTTTGGGACATTAGCCAGCGTTATACGCCACAGCAAAGGACTGGCGATTACACGCAAGCGATGATGGATTTGGGGGCGACGCTGTGTACACGTAGCAAACCTAAGTGCGAAATTTGTCCGGTCGCAGAGGCTTGTTTAGCAAGGCAACAGGGTTTGGTTGGGCAATTGCCGCAACCTAAACCCAAAAAATCTTTACCGACGAAAGCGATTTATTTTTTGGTGTTAGTCGATGAGCACAATCAGGTGCTGTTGGAAAAGCGACCACCAAGCGGTATTTGGGGGGGGTTATGGAGTTTGCCTGAATTTACTGATTTACAAGCTTTAGATGATTGGTCCGTCCAATATGGCTATCAAATTAGTCATCAACAGGTTTTGCCGACTGAACGACATAGCTTTTCACATTATCACCTCAGCTACACGCCGATTCTGGCAAAACTGGAAAACCCTATAAACAATGTGATGGAAGCCGGTTCCGGGCTTTGGTATAAAGCTAACGATATTGATTTATTAGGTTTGCCGACGCCGATTAAGCGTTTGCTGACAATATTACCCAGAGGATAATTATGACGAGAATGGTTAAATGCCTAAAGTTGGGCGTAGAGGCAGAAGGTTTAGATGCGCCGCCGTTTCCTGGCGTAAATGGTCAACGAATTTTTGATCATATTTCTAAACAAGCTTGGAAAGACTGGTTAGCGATGCAGACGATGATTATTAACGAGCGCCGCTTGGCGAGTTTTGATCCGGCGGCTAAAAAGATTTTAGAAGCGGAAAGAGAGAAATTTTTATTCGCGGGTGGCTTTGAAATGCCGGAAGGCTACGTGCCGAAGTAATTTCTAAATGATTTGATCGAACAATGTTGGACATACTCGGCGACCGAGTATGTCCATTTTTTTACCTGTTATTTTTTAGCCCAAGCTAAGATTTTTTCGCGTTTGCTATACACAAAATACGCCATCAAACCCAGCACTAAGCCGTAAATTAACTGACCTAAAATTGAATCGTCTTCACCCGCTTGATTAGCAGCAGCTTCAGCATCTTTAGGCGATGTTGGCGTTTTTGGCGGCGTCACCACAAAAGCTTTTTCTTTGGTGGCTTTGATTTCTGGTAAACCTAAGCTTTTCCAAGCGTCGTAATCTTGCCAGATTGGGTATTTGCCTTGCCAAAACTCTTTGGTGAAATAAGGGGCTAAGCTGGCACCGTGTAATTGTGGTATACCACGCTGATCGGCAAAGCCTTTATAAACCACTAAACTGATGTCACCGCCTTCGCCAATGCCGTTGGTGGTAAACGATTTCTCAACGTGATCATGGAACATCCACACACCTTGACCAAAGCTGTTTAAGCCGTCATCAACACCACTTAATTCCAAATCTAACCGTTGTGCAGGCACCATGGCGTGCACGTCACGTTTGATGTAGGTTGCTGGGCCGTTATCCACACCATCGTAATGAGTCACCATCGGTTTATGGCCGTGAATATGCAGTGCAAATGAATCGGTATGGCCGTTCAGAACTCTTAATTTCACCTTTTTATTTTCTTCCATCAGAATCAACGATTCGCGGATGGTGTAAGGGAAAGAGCGACCATTCAGCATGAAGTAGTCATCTTGTGCGTCGGTAATGTCATACTCTTGATTCATCCGCTTAGCAACTAAGCGAGGATCGTTAGCAGAACGGACTAATTCGTGCAGTTCTTTATCCGCTGATTGATAGTGCAAGTCATATTCCGCGCTGTATTTTTCTTTTACCGCGACAGAAGGGTGACGCACTTGGCCAGCGCCAACGTTAAAGGTTTGTACCCAGTTATTAGGGCGATTTTCTTCGACCACGAAGATACCTTGTAACCCCATTGGGATATGGGTATGTGGTTGAACGTGGCAGTGGTAATACATGGTGCCAGCTTGGCGCGGCTTAATTACATAGGTTTTGCTGTTGCCAGGCATAACATCCATTTGGCCGGTTTGACCAACACCGTCATTACCTTCACCGCTATGGTCCATGTAAGGATGATCAATACCGTGCAGATGGATTGAATGCGGCATGTAATGATTGTTTTCTAACACAATCCAAATAATGTCACCTTGCTCAACACGAATGACCGGAGACGGCGCGCGGAGCAAAGGATTAGCGATAGGCTCATACAAGCTTAAAGTCGACATATCGCGAGTTTTTGGGGCATATACCCAAAAGGTTGGCTGAATGCCAGGTGCAATGTCAAAAGTGGTGGTCGGTTCACGCATATCGGGTGAATGACCGTTTAATTCGGCAATTTCCAGTTTGATAATATAGTGATCAGGGTCTCCGTCACCGTCCATATCATTAGTTGCAGTAATTGCATCAGCGGCTAACTGAGTTTCCATTAAAGTAGCCATGGAAATGTTGTTAGTGCCTTTAACAAATGCAGCAATATCAGCAGGATTGTCAGGGTTACATAAGCGTGATTCATCAATTGTCACGCCATCTACTACTTGAGCATCCCGCCACTTCGGATCTGTAAATTCCGAACAAACTTCCTCTGACGCACCGAGTTTAACAGTGGTGCTCTCCGGCAATTTGTTAGCTGCGGCCAAAACCATTGGCGACATAGGCAGCAACAAAGCGCCACACAGAATGGGAAGAATTTTTTTATGCATACAAAGCCTCATAAAAATACACAAAGCGTTATTGGATGGCGAAATTGCAAGAATCCAATACCTAAAAAAGCCTCCTACTGTAACCAGAACCCATAGGTAAAGTACAGAAATTATTTGCATCAATGCCGATAAACATAACCGGCGCTTTAACAATCGCTGGCCTTACAAGGAGGCTGTTATAATTTGCCGCTAATTTTCCAATTAGCAACCCTTTTAAATTTCTCTTATAACTAGCTAACGATATGCAATCTATTCGATTACTGCTTTGTTTATTCTCTATAGTGTTGGCGCATGTCGCTTACGATTGGTATAGCAACCAACCTCAAGATGCCGGTGTTGATGTACCGTCGGGTAAGCTAATGAGTTTGTCATTTGCGCCATTCCGCGAAGGTTTTAGTCCGTTAGAAAAAAAATACCCTTTAGCCGAGCATGTCGAAGAAGATTTACGCCTGCTGGCAGATAAAACCGAAACCATCCGAACTTATTCCAGCCTAGGTGGCATGGAGCCCACGCCTGAGTTGTCGCGCAAATATGGCCTTAAGATGATTCAAGGGGCGTGGATTGGCGGGGTCCATAAAGAAAGTAAAAAAGAAATTGATGCCTTAATTCAATCGGCCAATGCCAATCCTGATGTCGTAAAGCGAGTGATTGTGGGTAACGAAGTTTTGTTGCGCGGCGAATTGGAGGTTGATCAACTGATTGAATACATCCGTGAAGTCAAAAAAGCGGTCAAACAACCAGTCTCTTACGCTGATGTTTGGTCAATGTATATGAAGCATCCCAAACTGTTTGCTGAAGTCGATTTTATTACTATTCATATTTTGCCGTATTGGGAAGATGAGCCAATTGCGGTTGAAAACGCGCCGGAACATTTAGAAAAAATCGTCAAACAAGTGGAAGACGAAGCGCGCGGCGTTGCGCCAGGTAAACCGATTTTAATTGGTGAATCGGGCTGGCCTAGCG
>JBEGMT010000181.1:0-4583 GCA_041182925.1 Pseudomonadota bacterium
TCTAAAAAGTCAATTTGCATCGGCGGCCAAAAATTATATAAAAATTTACCTAATTGGTAAATAAATCAAAGTAAAAATACTACTGGATTTGCCAAGCTATCATAAACAAATCTTCAATCGAAGTACTTTGATTCAACTTACTCTCTAACTGTCCAATCAGCGTTTCCCTCCGATCATCTATTTCATCTTGACGATCAAACAATTCTTTCCGCTGTCGATTACGGGTGCGTTCCAATTCTTGCTGTTGCTTTTGGAACACCAGTTTTTCTTCCAGCGTTGCTGCAATTTTAGCGTTGCGACGTATTTCTTTGATTTGTTGGTCGGTATCTTTAATGCTTTGCTCCAGCCCAAACTTCAAATCATCCGCCCAGTGATCGAGTTTGCTGACTTCCTCTTCAAAGAAGGTCAGGTTGCGGTTGTTGACCATTTTAATGATGTCGTTTTGCGCACTGGTTAGGGATTGTTCAATTTGCTGATTAGCGCCTACGATGCTTGGCACACAATCCGATGCTGGCAATTGCATGATTTTTTGAGCGGTTTCCGAAGGCAGTATTTGCCCGGTTTCGGTGACGGCAGCAAACAACAGATGATCTTCGCTACGATCCAATGCCTCAATGCTAAAGCGCTGTAGCTTCAATATACCCGATTGACCTAATAAGGATTCAATGACGGTGACTTTGGCACCATGCGCGGAATAGTCAAACACGATATGCGCGGCAGGCGTTGCCTGATTTTTTGCGGTTTCCAGCACCCATTCACCGAGCGGGTGGTTAAGGCGGTAGACATGCGCATTGACGCTAGCAGGATTTTGCTTTTGACTCCGCGCAATCAGTTGGTAGATACCTAGCGGCGCTTCGCTAATGACATTGTGCTGAAGCTGAAAGCGATGCTGTGGTTCGTCAAACTGCGCGTAAGATTTTAGTTGGTGTTGGGTGACAGCCCAAAACCAGCGACTGATTTTATCCAGGCGTTGTTCTGCTTGATCCAACTGAAGTTTCAGCAGATCGTGAATATCTTCATCAAAGTTTTCCAGCAGTTGTTGCCGAGTTTCCAGCATCTGCTTGCTGATGTCTACTTCCATTTCTTTTTGCAGCGCGGCAAATGCGGCTTCTATTTGTTCGGTGCTGCGGCAGGTTTCATAAATCGCTTGTATGCGTTTTTCAAAATCTATCCCGGATTCTATAGAGCCTAAGACATCATCGGATGCCCCAAACACGCCATCAAACAACTGGAATTTATCCGTTAATAGTTCCAGTACGCGTTGATCGGCATAGTTGCTTTGATTGAGGAAGTTGATGACGACCACATCAAATTTTTGTCCGTAACGATGACAACGACCAATGCGCTGTTCTACGCGTTGCGGATTCCAAGGTAAGTCGTAGTTGATCAGTAGCGAACAGAATTGCAGGTTGACACCTTCCGCACCGGCTTCAGTGGCAATCATGATTTCCGCATGATGTTGGAAGTGGTCAATCAGCGCGGTTCTTCTGTCTATTTGCGGTGAACCGGTGATTTTGTCGGTGCCTTGGTATTCCTCTAGCCATTGCTGATAGATCAGTGTGGTTTCAGGACTATTGTTAGTGCCGCTAAAGGTGACTAACTGACCGTCGTAATGATTGGCAGCGAGATAGCGTTGTAAATATTCCTGAGTGCGTTTGGATTCGGTAAAGATGACGGCTTTACGTGGCGCACCCATTGCGGCCATTTGTTCAAAGCCTTGGTTTAAGGCAATGAGCAAGGCTTTGGCTTTGCTGTCGTCGCTGATTTTTTCTGCTTGTTCAATCAGCAGCGTCAGTTCAATGATTTCCTGATTCAGTTGTTCTTTGTTAATGACCTGTTCGGTATCGTCAACGCTGTCGGTATCCATCTCTTCGAGATAATCCGTTTCCAAGTCATCGTTTTCTATTAGTTCCGCGACAATGTCCGTGTCGTCTGCTTGATCCGCTTTTAAGGCTTCCAAGCGGCGGTTTATGGTCATCAGCGTGTTGTGGACCGCATGAGTACTGGACGCTAACAGCTTGCGCAGAATCAAGCCAGTAAGATGACGTTGCCGTTTCGGTAAGGCGTAACTGTCTTCGCGTTCAAGTAATGCGGTGATGCCGTTGTAGAGTTGCATCTCCGCATGTGACGGTGTAAACGGCACTGTTATGGCTTTGCGTTGGGTGTAGCGGATGTATTCCAGCACCTGTTTACGCAAGGTGCGCTTTACAAATCCTTTCAAGCGTTCTTCCAGCTGTCCTATGCCATCAGCGCCCATGTAATGCTGACGAAACGATTTATCATCACCAAATAAATGTTCATCCAATATCGTCGATAGGCCGTAAAGCTCTAACAGCGAATTTTGTAATGGCGTTGCTGTGAGCAGTAATTTTTGCCGTCCATACAACGCCCGTTTTAACGCTTGCCCCATTTTGTTATTGGGACGATAGGCGTTGCGTAATTTATGCGCTTCATCCATCACCACAAGATGCCAAGGTTCAATCACTAAGGCGTCTTCTAATCGTGCGGCAAAGTGATAGGACAGAATGTTGATACAGTGATTGTTGAACGGGTTGTAGATACCTTGTTTCTTTAATTGCCGCCAGGTGTTGGCATCCAGAATCTGTGAAGGTAAGTTGAATTTGTCGCGCAGCTCTTGCGCCCACTGCTTACGCAACGAAGCAGGACAAATAATCAACAAATTGCGTTTGCGTTCCGCCCAATACTGACAAAGCACTAATCCCGCTTCAATGGTTTTACCTAATCCCACTTCATCGGCAAGAATGACGCCTTTGTTTAACGGGTTGTTGAGTGCGAAAAGCGCAGCATTGATTTGATGTGGATTAAGATCAACCGTTGCATCAAACAGTGATTGCGACAATCTATCAACGTCATCCGTTGCCGATTGACGGGTTAGTTCATAGGCATAGTATTTGGCATGGTAGTTGGTAAACACCGAAACATTCCAATCTGGTTTTATTCCGCCAACTGCCGATAAGCACCGTTGTAATACAGCAAAGGCTCGCCACTACGACAAACCACCTTTTGCACTTCGCCGATTACAATCCAATGGGTACCGGCTTGGACTTGTTGCACGACTTTGCATTCCAAACTGGCTAAAGCCTCGCTCAATAACGGTGCGCCGTTTTCGCCAACTTGCCAAGCGACACTAGCGAAACGTTCATCTTGAGAGGCACCGCCAGCAAATTGGTTGGAAACTGCTTGTTGTTCGCTGCTTAAAATATTGACGGCAAATTGTTGCTGTTCCAAAACCACGGCACCGGTATCGGTGGCTTGGTTTAAACAAACCAGAATTTGTGGCGGCTCGGCTGACACGCTGCTAAATGAGGTGGCGGTCATACCTTTTAAGCCGTGTTCTGGCGATTGGGCCGTGACCACTGTCACGCCGCTGGCCCAAAGTTTTAGGGCGTTTTTAAATTGATTTGCATCGACACTCATAGATTACTCTTTAGTAAAAGTGGGGAATTAGCCTTAAGGCTGTCGAGGGTGAAACTCATCAATGCCAAGCGCTCAGGCTTGGCTTTTGAGTAATTTCTTTAAATCGTAGTGATAAATAAAACCGGGCAAGGCGAATACCACGAATAAACACAGGGTTGCGACATAAAACTCCCATTGCTGGCTGTAGTTGCCGCCGGTGAGTTTATATTCCAAAGCCATTGCCAATAAGCCGATTAAACCGTAGTAAACCAGCCATTCCAGCCAGCGCCAAACGGCGGTTTTATGGCGTTGAATCACGCATAAAAACCGCTCGCTGAGCCATGGCAGATTGGCGGCGATAAAGGCTATCGCCAATAAACCGCCATAAACGCCGCTGGATACCATTAGTGTTTAGGACGCATGTGCGGAAACAACAACACGTCGCGGATGCTCGGTGCATTGGTAAACAGCATCACTAAACGGTCGATACCGATGCCCTCACCTGCAGTTGGCGGCATGCCGTGTTCCAAAGCGGTGATGTAATCAGCATCAAAGTGCATCGCTTCGTTATCTCCGGCTTCTTTTTCTTCCACTTGTTTTTGGAAGCGTTCGGCTTGGTCTTCAGCGTCGTTTAACTCGGTAAAGCCGTTGGCGATTTCGCGACCACCGACGAAGAACTCAAAACGGTCGGTAACGTGTGGATCGCTGTCGTTACGACGCGCTAATGGTGACACTTCAACCGGATAGGCGGTGATGAAGGTTGGGTTCATCAAACGATGTTCAACGGTTTTCTCGAAAATTTCGATTTGGACTTTGCCTAAACCGTAGCTGTCTTTGACTGGAATTTTTAAATTTTCCGCGACTTTGACTGCAGCTTCACGGGTTTGCAAATCGGCTAAAGTTAAATCAGGGTTGAAATGCAGAATCGATTCCAACACGGTCAGACGGGCAAACGGTTGACCAAAGTCGTATTGGTCGCCTTGGTATTCAATCACGCTGCTGCCCACCACTTCTTCGGCAATGCCTTTCAACATCGCTTCAGTCAAGTCCATCAATTCACCGTATTCGGCATAGGCCTGGTAGAACTCGAGCATGGTAAATTCTGGGTTATGGCGGGTTGATAAGCCTTCGTTGCGGAAGTTGCGGTTGATTTCAAATACCCGTTC
>JBEGMT010000182.1:0-6720 GCA_041182925.1 Pseudomonadota bacterium
CTGATGTTTTAAGGCAGAATACATTGGCGGCACTTGGTCAATTTCGCCAGTGAAATGCTGTAAACAATCCAGCAATTGCGATTCAGAGAAATCCGGTACTGGCATTTCGGCAACGATTTGACCTTCGCTATCGCCGGTGTCGGTCATAATGCCTAATGTGAGGGTGACTTGATAATGCTTATCGTCATCCAGCATTAAGGCAGATACTTTAGTCGCTTCACCAAAACATAAAGGCAACAAGCCGGTTGCTAACGGGTCAAGACTCCCGGTATGACCGGCTTTATTGGCATTAAACAGACGTCTGACTTCTTGTAAGGCTTGATTTGACGAAACCCCTAAGCGTTTGTCGAGCAAAATAATCCCGCTGACATCGACACCAGACTTGCGTTTTGACATTAATCGTCCTGCGGTTTGATGTTTAAATCGTTGAGCAATTCTGAAACCCGCATTCCAGTATCAAATGAATGGTCATAGTAAAAATGCAGTTCAGACATATGCCGCAATCGCATCCGTTTGGCCAGTTCATGGCGAATAAATGGTGCGATTTCATTCAGCGCTTTGACGTTATCCTGTTTGCTTTTATCGTCGGTTGCGTTCAAAACTGTGATATAGATTTTGGCAACGGCCAAATCTTTGGTTAACACCACTTCATTGACCGTGACAAAGCCGATTCTTGGATTATTAATATCTCTTTGCAGAATCGCTGCCAGCTCTTTTTGCATTTGTGAAGCAACGCGCTGGCTGCGACCGTACTCTTTTGGCATAGCTTATAGTTCCCGTTTTACTTCAATACGCTCAAATACTTCGATTTGGTCGCCTTCTTTGACATCGTTGTAGTTTTTCACCCCGATGCCGCATTCCATACCCATTTTGACTTCGTTGACGTCGTCTTTGAAGCGGCGTAATGACTCAAGTTGTCCTTCGTAAATTACCACGTTGTTACGCAGTACGCGGATTGGCAAGTTACGTTTAACGAAGCCATCAACCACCATACAGCCAGCAATCGCACCGAATTTTGGTGAACGGAATACGTCACGAACTTCAGCCAGACCAACAATTTTCTCTTGAATGTCTGGAGCCAACATACCGCTAATCGCCCGTTTTACTTCATCAATGGCTTCGTAAATGATGCTGTAGTAATGCAAATCGATTTCTTTTTCTTCAATCAATTTACGTGCTACTGCATCAGCTCGAACGTTGAAACCAATCAAAATCGCACCAGAAGCTAATGCTAGGTTAGCATCGCCTTCATTGATGCCGCCCACACCACCATAGACACATTTAACTTGTACTTCGTTGGTCGAGAGATTGATTAACGATTCGCGTAACGCTTCCAAACTACCTTGTACATCAGTTTTGATGACGACATTCAGTGTCGAAGTTTCGCCAGCGGTCATTCTGGAGAATACGTCATCTAGTTTAGACGCAGCCATTGCCGCATGACGATTTGAGCGTTTGCGTTCTTCACGGTGAGAAGCCAATTCACGGGCAATACGTTCGTTTTGCACCACTAAAAATTCATCGCCAGCGGCTGGTGTGCCGGATAAACCCAAAATTTCAACCGGCGCACTGGGGCCCGCAGATTTAATGCTATGAGCATTTTCATCAAACATCGCGCGAATACGACCATATTCATGACCACAGAGAACAAATTCACCTTTACTCAATGTGCCTTTTTGAATCAGGATCGTTGCCACTGCGCCACGACCTTTGTCTAAGCGTGATTCGATACAAATCCCAGAAGCAATCCCTTCCACAGGGGCTTTTAATTCCAAAACTTCAGCTTGAACAATCAAAGCTTCAATCAAATCATCAATGCCAGCACCGGTTTTAGCTGATACTTTTAAGAACTGTACATCGCCACCCCATTCTTCAGGTACTACGTTCAGGGTTGCCATTTCCTGCATGACGCGATCAGGATTTGAATCGGGTTTGTCAATTTTGTTTAAAGCAACAATGATAGGGACATTTGCTGCGCGCGCGTGATCAATTGCTTCTTTAGTTTGTGGCATGACACCGTCGTCAGCGGCGACCACAATAATGACAATGTCGGTGACTTCTGCCCCGCGAGCACGCATAGCTGTAAACGCAGCGTGACCTGGAGTATCAAGGAAGGTGACTGAGCCATGATCGGTTTTAACTTGATAAGCACCAATATGTTGGGTAATACCGCCCGCTTCGCCAGCGGCAACACGGGTTTTACGGATGTAATCCAGCAGCGAGGTTTTACCGTGGTCAACGTGGCCCATGATGGTTACAATCGGTGCGCGAGGCATCGGTTTACGCTCATCACTTTCGCCTTTGACCTCGGCCAGCATTTCTTGCTCGAAATCGTCTTCGCTTTGCATGATGGCTTTATGCCCCATGTCTTCAACCAAAATTACCGCAGTTTCTTGATCAATGGTTTGGTTAATCGTGGTCATGATGCCAAGCTTCATCAAATTTTTGATGATTTCGGCAGCCTTAATGTTCATTTTCGCCGCTAAATCAGAAACGATAATACTTTCTGGAATAGTGACTTCATAAACAGTAGGCGCAACCGGTTTTTCAAATTTATGTTTGACTTGTAAATCCGGTTCGAAGTCTTGTTTATCGCGACGTGAGCTCGGCTTAGCTTTTTTGCTCTTGCCGCGGCGTCCGCCATCACCTCGCTCTGCGTCAACTTCTGGAGCTGGACCGCGAGTTGGCTTGAACTCTTGCTTTTTCTTATGCAGCGTCTGTTGTTGTTTGGCTTCAGCTTGTTTTTTAACTTTTTCGGCGGTGCGTTGTACTGCCGCTTCTAAACGTAATTTTTTTTCATATTCCAGGCGTTCTTCTTCGGTCATCACGGGTTCGGCTGATTCTGCCTGTGGCTCTTCAATAGGTTCAGCAATTACTTCCACTACGGATGTTGTTTCAACTTCAATTTTAGTTGTTGGTTCTGCTTCCGGCGCTAAGATTGGCTCTGGTTTTTGCTCAACAACATCAACTGTTGGTCTCTCGACTGGCTCTGTTTTAATTTCGGCAATAACCGAGGCTTCAGTAGTCGGCACTTTGGATGTTTCAGTGGTAGTGACAACAGGTTCATTGCGTTTGATATAAGTTTTTTGTTTTCGAACTTCAATGCTAACCGTTTTAGCTGCTCCGCCTGGTGCAGAAGACTGTTTTAGCTAGGTTTTAGTGCTACGCTTTAATGTGATGCGTTTTGGTGAAGTACCTTCATCGCTATCTTTACCGTGGCGTTTTCGTAAATGGGCTAATAATTTAACCTTTTCATCTTCGGTGATAGTGTCATCGGCAGCTGAAGCCGATAAACCGGCTTCTTTCAATTGCTCTAAAAAGCGGTCGAGTGGAATGCCGACAACTTCTGCTAATTCTTGTACTGTTTTATCGCTCATAGTTTTACTCCTACCTTAGCCTTGGTCGTCTGCGAACCAAGACTCGCGTGCTTTCATAATAAGTTTGCCCGCGCGATCTTCGGTCATGCCGGTAAATTCGATGATGTCGTCAATAGCTTGTTCAGCCAAATCGTCGACGCTAATAATGCCTTTTGCGGCCATTTCGTGAGCTAATTTTTCGTCAATGCCTTCCAATGCTAATAATTCAGGGCTAGGCTCTGAAGTTTCAATTTTTTCTTCTGAGGCAATCGCTTTGATTAATAGTGCATCTTTAGCGCGACTGCGTAAGGCATCGACTAATTCTTGGTCGAAACCTTCAATTTCCATCATTTCTTCCGCAGGAATATAAGCGATTTCTTCGATGTTGCTTAATCCAACGTCAACCAGAATTGAGGCGATTTCTTCATCGACATCTAATAAGTCGATAAATTCTTGTTTGGCTTTTGCGATGGTTGCATCTTGATTTTTGTCAACTTGGGCGGCGTCATGGATGTTTAATTCCCAGCCAGTCAATTCGGTTGCCAAGCGTACGTTTTGACCACCACGACCAATCGCTTGCGATAAGCTATCAGTGGCTACGGCAACTTCCATGCTGTGTTTGTCTTCATCAATCACAATTGATTGGATTTCAGCTGGCGCCATTGCATTGATAACAAATTGAGCATCGTTTGGATTCCATAAAATGATGTCAACCCGTTCGCCGGCCAATTCGTTGGAAATTGCTTGAACCCTTGAGCCACGCATACCCACGCAAGCGCCAATTGGGTCTAGTCTTGGGTCGTTAGCTTTAACAGCGATTTTGGCTCTTGAGCCTGGATCGCGAGCGGCGCCCATAATTTCAATCAAACCTTCGCTAACTTCTGGTACCTCGAGGCGGAATAGGGCGGTTAATAATTCGGGAGCGGTACGGCTAACGAACAGTTGTGGGCCGCGTGGTTCTAAGCGTGCTGCTTTCAGATAGCCACGAATTCTGTCGCCCATACGCACAGGTTCTTTTGGAATCATATCTTCGCGGGCAATGTAGGCTTCGATGTGACCGCCCAAATCTAAGTAAACACTGCCTTTTTCGATGCGTTTGACAACGCCAGTGACTAAGTCACCAACGCGGTCTTGATAAGCTTCGACGATTTTACGGCGTTCAGCTTCACGCACTTTTTGGATAATCACTTGCTTAGCAGTTTGTGCAGCAATTCGGCAGAAAGCAACCGATTCGACCTCTTCTTCAACAAAATCACCAATTTCGATGTTTGGTTCGTCGATTTGTGCTGCTTCTAACAAAATTTGCCAGCCTGGAAATTCAACATCGCCATTGATGTCTGGATTGATACCAACCACTTGCCAGCGGCGGTAAGTGGTGTAATCACCGGTATGGCGATTGATGGAAACCCTTGCTTTTACTGGGTTTTCGTAACGCTTGACGGTCGCAGCTTCCAGCGCAGACTCAATTGCCTGAAAGATAATTTCTTTGTCAATTTCTTTTTCGTTAGCAAAAACGTCTGCTACCAAAAGAATTTCTTTATTTGCCACTGCGACCTCCTTTATTTAATAAGTATTCCGGCACCAAACGCGCCTTGCTCATTGCCTGAAACGGAATTTTGTAAATCTGTTCGCCTTCTTTGATTAAGACGTCTTCATTTTCAACACCGGTAATTTCGCCGGTGATTTTGCGGCGATTGTCGATAGCTTTGAACAAGTTAATTGTTACTGTGCTACCGATATACCGTTGAAATTGACTGAGTTTAAAAAACGGTCTGTCTTCACCGGGTGAGGAGATTTCTAAGTGGTAATTGCCTTGAATAGGGTCTTCTACATCCAAAACACCACTGATTTGGTGGCTGACTTTGCTGCAGTCATCAAGCAAAATGCCATTTTCACCATCAATGAAGATCCGCAACATGCCGTGAACTGGGTGAGGGTTGTACTCGATACCCACGCATTCATAGCCAAGACCTTCAACAATTGGTTCAATCAAATCTACCAAATGTTCAGGAGCTTGTTTCATTATCGCCTCGTTTTTAAAGCCCAAAAAAAAAGAGCCTCTGGCTCTTCCATGTAAATAACCGATTATCCAAAAGCCAAAGTCCAGAAAATAAAAAACCCCATAAAGGGGTTATTTAAAAAACATGGTGCCCAGGGGCGGAATCGAACCGTCGACACGAGGATTTTCAGTCCTCTGCTCTACCGACTGAGCTACCTGGGCATCAAGAGCCGCTAATTAAACTAAGGAATGGCTTTTTAGTCAAGATAAATCAGTAATATTTTTGTCAGCTAGACAGTGGTGTTTATTTTATGCAATTCTTAAATCCATGTTGAGTGCGCTTTGTAGGCTAACTGCAAATGCGGTAAGTGGTTAAAATTTGGTGAGTTTTATGCAATCTTTTGTTGATGTTCGAGCCTTGATTATTGATATGGATGGTGTGCTTTGGCATGGTGAGCGTCCACAAGCAGGTGTGAAGGGGTTTTTTCAGACTTTGCGGGATTTAGAACTGCCATTTGTGTTAGCGACCAATAATGCCAGTTTAACTGCTGATCAATATATTGATAAATTGGCTGGCATGGGAGTTGAAATTGCCTTAACTGAAATTTTAACTTCAGGCATGGCGACCGCTTTTTACTTAGCGCAAAATTATGATTCAGCTTCAACTCGGATTTTTGTAATTGGTGGAGTGGGTGCTAAGCAGCCGTTGCTTGATCATGGTTTTGAGTTGATTGACCTTTATCAACGACAAGCTGATTTGGTAGTTTGTGGATTAGATAGACAATTGAGTTGGGATAAATTGGCAACGGCGAGTTTTAATATTCAGGCCGGTGCTGAATTTATTGCGACCAATGGTGATACCTCGTTACCGACAGAACAGGGCTTGGTACCCGGTAATGGCGCGACTTTAGCGGCATTACAAGCAGTGACAGGGGTCGCCCCTAAAGTGATTGGCAAACCTGAACCGATTATTTATCAGCAAGCCTTAGCAGTTTTGGGTGTTGATCCTGCGCATACGATTGCGATTGGTGATCGTTTGGATACTGATATTTTGGGCGCAGTCAGAACCGGTATTCGTAGTGCTTTGGTGTTAACTGGGGTATCTAGCCAGGAAGAAGTAGCGGTTTCAGATTATCAACCTACTTGGGTTTTTGCCGACATTATTGAGATAGCAGAAGCTTTGAGAAATCAATCATGAGCTTGAGCGTAGTTTTTAACAATTAAACGAATGAATGACGATGAAAAAATTGATTGATAGTGTTGATAGTTTGTTGGAAACCAGTTTGCAAGGTTTTACCAAGGCGCATGCCGATATTGTGCAGCTCAATCAACAGCCGCATTTTATTTATCGCAAACAAGCTAAGG
>JBEGMT010000183.1:0-2718 GCA_041182925.1 Pseudomonadota bacterium
CCAAATCAAAGATGGTGACGCAGTGGTTGGTGCTGGCTTTAAGAAGTTAGCGGTGAGCGGCTTGCGTGAATACGAAGAAGCGCCGTTACAAGCCTTTGTCGATGGTTATTTGGCGCGTAAAAATAGTTATTTAGCTAAATTAGCTTAAAACGGCTTGCTTTTGAGCCTGAATTATGAAGTTTAAACACATAATTCAGGCTTGTATAAAAAATAGACAATCTAAGTGTTTTGTCTTAATTTCAATCGCTTATAGTTAGTCATCACGGTTTGCCAACAAGTTTATCCACAGCTTCTGTGTAGAAAACGACAGTCTTGTGAATAACTAAGGGTTGGCTTGCAATTGTTTTAACGAGTCGGCGACCCGTTGCGCATCTAAAGCCGGATCAACGTCGTTATCAATCTTACGAATCACCAAGCTAGGATCAATGATAAAAGTCCAACGCTTAGCGTATTTAACCATCGGCATTTTTACGCCATAGGCTTCGGTGACCGTGGCATCAGGGTCAGATAACAATGTGAAATTGAGCTTATATTTTTGTTGGAAAGCCTGTAGTGAGCTGATTTCATCGGTACTGACGCCATAAACTTCTGCGTTTTGGTCCCGAATTAGCTTAATCGAATCCCGAAACGCGCAAGCTTGTTTGGTACAGCCTGGAGTGTCGGCTTTGGGATAAAAATACAACACTGTCCAGCCTTGGTTTTGGCGATCGGCTAATCTGATTTGATGACCGTCTTGGCTTTGCAGTTGAAAGCCAGGGGCTATTTGACCAACTTGCAAAGGTTCGGCATGAACGGTGCCAATAAAAGGTAGCCATGATAAAAAAAGAGCGAGCTGTTTAAGTATGGGGCGTTGTGTTTGCATGTATGTTCCCGATGTTCGTTAATAAATTATCGCCAATATTGAATTCTTTGTTCGACGCTAATGACAGCTTTATTCAAAAGCTGTAATTGTTTTTCTTCTGCAAACTGCAAGCCTAACACATAAAAAATCGGCATCCAGAACGGGTTGATTAACAGACCGCCTAAAAAGCTTTTTGTGGTTCGCATCAGGTTTTTAAGTGGATTAAAGCCGTCTGTAAGCGTGTATTGAGGATGTTGACTAAAAATTGCCTCAATCGGCTTAATGACTGATAAATCCCTGTCGGTCACTAATTCGGTCGAGCTGAATAAACGCTGCTGTATGGTGTAAAAGTTAGCACGCGCCCTGCAAACCGAGACAATAAAGCACAAAGCCATTAGAGGTAGCAAAATATGTGGTGGAGCAATTGGCGCAAACAGCGGAGCCATTAGCACCAAGCTGTAACCGAGCATCAAAATATCTTCACCGCGCTCTACATCCTGATCGACGCCCTTAACAATAGCGACGATAGGGTGTGGCTCTATATGCAAATAATGATTTGGTTTTGACATAAGCAAACCTCATGAAAGCAAAGTAACTTAACAACTTATGTTTACTACGGTTTTGGATAAAGTCAATTTTCTCGCGATTTAGTTTTTACACCAAAGCATTTTGTTTGTTCTGTGCGAACTCGCGCAATTGATTCAGTATCGGATGATCGTTGCCATAACTGGTTTGTAACTCGACTAGCTTGGTTTGATAGCTGTCTAGCGTATTGGCATCTAGTCTTTGGCGGCAGAACTGTCGCCATTGTTGCAATTCGTCACTGTTTAAGGTGTTCGGATAATTGCGGCCACGGTAGCGGAATAGCATTTCTTGCAAACGACCATCAACAAAATCAGCCTTAAAATCGCCTAATTTTTCTGGTGTCGTTTGGCGGATTTTCGTCATCGTGGCTTTGTCTTTTGGGGTAAAAAAACCACCGCTGTAAATCATCAAATCAGGGTCTTGACTGCCATCGCCATATTCTCGACCGAACACTTGCGCTAATTTGCTATTCAAGCCTGCCGCTTGCGCTTGAATGGTTTGTAAATTACGTTGGCAGTTTGCTAAATCCAGGTTTAAACGCTCGGCATCGGCTAGACGAATGACGTTATAAGGGGCAATCACCGGATATTTATTGATGTGTATGGTTTTCAGGGGAATCCGTTCTACACCGTCAGCTAAATCCGCTGTCGCTGTAAAGACCCGTTGTTGAATTTCTTCGGCACTGAGTTCTAACAATGGCGCAGGATCAACCGATAAGTCGTAAACAACAATTTCTGTCTTGCGTAACGGATGTTCGCAAAGCGGTAAAACAATTGCTAAACAGTGATTCTTGGCCGCAAAACGCCCAGAAATATGAACCACGGGTTTAAAGCTACCAACATCCAGTAAATTGGTAGCGGTGTGTTTATAGCGATTTTGATATAAGAACTCGTATAACTTGGGCTGGCGTTGTTTAACCAACCTCGCCATCGCAATGGTGGCATAAACGTCAGACAAGGCATCATGAGCGGCTTGATGGCTAATATCGTTGGCTTGAGTTAGTAACTCCAAACGAAACGTGGCAACACCTTCATCATTCAATGGCCAATTAATCCCATCAGGCCGCAAAGCATAAGTGGCGCGAACGACATCAATCAAATCCCATCGCGAATTATTATTCTGAAATTCGCGGCCATAAGGGTCATAAAAATTCCGATACAACAGGTTGCGGGTGACTTCATCATCAAATCGCAAACTGTTATAACCCAAGCCACAAGTGCCTGGTTGCGATAATTGATGATGAATAATCCGAATAAATTCAGCTTCGCAAACGCCTTTTTCCGTTGCTAATT
>JBEGMT010000184.1:0-5505 GCA_041182925.1 Pseudomonadota bacterium
GGATATGACTACCTGTGATCATCATTGCTGGAATACCCGCTTTTTTAGCGTAGTAGGCAAGGGCCGGGGTCGGCAGTTCACCACAAAAATCTACTTTTAAAGCGTTGGCTTGAATTATTGCGGCGCAGGCTTGAGCTATTCTTGGACTGCTGGGACGTAAATCAATGCCTATAGCTACGCTGTCGAAATCATAACTTTGCTTGAGCACGGTTAAAAAAGCTTGGGTATAGGCAGCGCATATCTCATCAGTCATTTCTGTAACCAAACCTCTGACACCGCTAGTACCAAAGGCTACGCCAGTTTGTAGCATCAACGTTTTAATGGTTGTTATGCTCATAAATTATCGATGATAGTTATCATCCAAACGGACAATATCGTCTTCACTCAAGTAAGTTCCAGACTGTACTTCAATCAGGTGTAAAGGGATTTTGCCGGGATTTTCTAGACGGTGGATTTCTCCGACTGGAATATAGGTTGATTGATTTTCGCTAAGTAATTTTGAATTGGTAGTAGAGCTGATTAACGCAGTACCGCTCACTACAACCCAATGTTCAGCGCGGTGATGATGCATTTGTAACGACAATTTCGCGCCCGGATTGACCATGATACGTTTTACTAGAAAGCGTTCGCCAGAATCGATAGATTCGTACCAACCCCAAGGCCGATATACTCTTGAGTGTTGTAAATGCTCGGTGCGATTTTGAGATTTTAGATGGTCGACAACTTTTTTTACATCTTGGGCGTAGTCTTGATGTACGACTAATACGGCATCGGCCGTTTCCACCACAATCAGGTTTTCTGCACCAATCACAGCCAGTGCACGACTTTCAGCCCGTAAAAAGCAGTTTTTAGTTTGATCAGAAAAAACATCGCCGCGTTCGACATTGCCAAATTGATCTTTTTCATGGGCTGACCACAATGAAGACCACGAGCCTATGTCATTCCAGCCCATACTGACTGGGACGACAGCGGCATTGGCTGTGCGCTCCATCACCGCATAATCAATTGATTTTGCAGGGCATCGTGCGAAAGCCTGTTTATCTAGGCGAGTGAAATCGAAATCGGTCTGGCTGTTGGTGACGGCATCAGCACTGGCTAAGGCGATTGCAGGTTCATATCGGTTTAATTCGTCAAGCAGCACTGAAGTTTTAAACACGAACATACCACTATTCCAATAATAGCCGCCTTGATCAAGATAGTGTTCTGCGGTTTCACGAGTTGGTTTTTCTTCAAAGCGATCAACGCAAAAAACCGAATCCAACTCTTTGATTGCCGTACCTTTACGAATGTAACCATAACCGGTTTCAGGATGGTCGGGGACAATCCCGAATGTGACTAAAAAACCTTGTTCTGCTGCTTGGCGGGCATTTTCGATGGCGTGTGCAAACGAGGACAGATTTTCAATTAAATGATCGGCTGGTAATACCAGCATCATGGCATCTGGATCGGCATCGTGAATAAATTTAGCTGCAGCTGCAATAGCTGGAGCGGTATTTTTGGCCATCGGTTCCAACATCAAGGCTAGTGGCTTTACCCCGATTTGCATCAATTGCTCTGCGGCTAAAAAACGATGTTCGTTGTTACAAACCAAAATCGGAGGGGCGGCATTGGTTATCTCAGATAACCGCAAAATTGTTTCTTGTAGCATGGTTCGCTCTGAAACCAAGGGTAATAATTGTTTAGGAAATGCTTCCCTAGACAAAGGCCATAAGCGAGAACCAGCGCCACCAGAAAGTATCACCGGATATAGCCTACTGTTTATTGGACTCATTAAGTGGCTCCATTTCACGAATTTTTACAAATTTAAGTGATTATTTTATGTTAAAGATGGATTAAAAAAGTTATCTATTGTTATTAATAGATACAAGTGGTTAATTAACGTAAAATTTAGGCTTGATTTTGATCGTTTGCAGGCAAACAAAATGGCTAACAAAGAAAAAAGACCGTATGGATTGAAATTGCTCTTATCACCGAGTCTATTGTTTAAATCTCGACGGGGGGGGCAGACTCAAACGGAGGCTGAGGGGGCTCAGGCGAATAAAAAGGCTATCGCTATTGTTGTTTACCAAGATCATCAGGCTGTCGTGCAGCTGCGTAATGCCATCAGAATGCAGGGGTTAGGTACAGAAAATGGGATTTCAGGATTTGATATTGGTGTGTTTCAAGATGGCTTAAAAGAAGATGATGAAGCCAGTATTCAAGCCTATAACCTGACTGCAGCTGAAGCGCTCAAATTAGTTGATTCGCATCGTTTCGTTCGACAAGAAAAACATTTAGGCCATGATTTACATTTGGCTGAGATTGAAAGATTTTTGTTTGAAGATCTTAATTATGAGTTGGTGGTGTTTTTAGATAATCCTGATATTTCGCCTAAATATTTTGAACAGTTACAGCATTTATTTGAGACCCTGCAAGCTGATTCCAGAATTGCAGCGCTTTCGATGGGGATTGATAGTGCTACTGGTTATCAGGTAGCGTCACCCAATCAGCCGCTTGGTTTGATGCGTCACGCCTGGCTTGCCACTAAACCAGTGATTGATGCCTACAGTCATCTTCACTCATTGTCTTTGCCTGACTATCAAAAACAGCTTTTAGTTGATTGGTGGGCAAGCAAATTGGGTTTTAAACGTGGTAATTTGACACGTATCGACGCGCGACGCTCGGCTCATGCGGCTTTGAGGCTGGCAGAAGTGGCTTGCTCGGAACCTGTGGCAGAACAGTTGGCTGATATTGATTATGCCAATATTATCAGTAAGCAAGCAGAACACTATCTTGAAAATAGCGCTTTTGATTACCAAGGTTTTGCACAGAAATTACTTCAGGGAGATATTCGTGTCGATGTCAATATCTTAACGGCACCTAATCAAACCTCTATTTCCGATATGGTGGCGGCTTATAAGTTCTTCTTAAAACGATTGCCAGAAAACTTTCAAGTGATTGAGTCCCGGGTTGGTATCCCATCGGACTTGATGTTTAAGGATTTTTTATTATCAGATGAGTTTTTAAGTCATGAAGATTATTGGCCAGCTGTGATTGAAGCCGCTAAAAAAGTCATTCAACTCAATAACCTAAAAAATGCCTCGGTCACAGCATCCGAAACTGTTGCTGAAGAAAATAGTAATCAATAAAGCTGGCCGCGGTTGAGAACTGCCAAGTGTTTAACGCTTGGCAATTGCAAATCAAATATCCATAAATAACATCGGTAACCCGTAAGTTAAAACGAAATAACTGAAGGCAAACACAACGCTACGTCCGACGCTATAAGCAAAAAACTGGCGGAAAATGTAGCTGACGATACTGATGTACCAAATCACTAGAAATACTGCCAAACCAATCGAAACTTCTTCTCGATAGTCCACATGCTGCATCACCATCACTAAATCCAGCACTTCCGCGCCAATCGCTAAGGTCATGATGAAATTTTCACAGACAAAAATGGCGGTAAAGAGTTGGTTCATAAAATGCCATTGCTTGGATACCACTAACAGGCAGGCAATAGTTGAAAACGCCATGATGGTTCTTAATACCACTTCAATAGTGCCATCGGCAGGATCGGAAATTAAGCCCTCCACTATCATCCCGGAAATCAGGTAGAAAGTGACGGTTTTCCACATGAATGATTTTGATGGCACTAATTCGGAAGGGTTGTTGATAAACCAACAAGGGCCAAGGTATTTCAATAATAAAGACATGGTAAAGCGGTTGAATCGAAAAAAGTAATAAATAGGGAATTGATTTTAATCGAAAATGTAATTGGTCTGGTAGTCGCAAAAAGCCAGCGTAGCGTTTTTAGGGTTTGTCACTGGCTTATTCGGGGTTAAGGTTTGCCGAATTGTTCGCGTAAACCAATCACTAATCCAAAGCCAATTAAAGCAAGGCTTAATAGTTGTATTGATCTCAAACCATTAGCCGTGGCGGTTAAACTCTGCGGATTAAAGCTCGGCATCATTTGGTAATCGGTTGGGCTTAATTGATCGCCGGCCATTAAATGCGGGACAAAATACCTGCGCCATTGATCTTCAAACTGATTGACCAAATCAATAAATCCGGCATAGCGTGGCGCATCGATTCCCGCGAGTTGGTCGGCACTTAACACCACGTTTAAAGCTGGCGATAAAAAGCTGTAGCGTTGCATAAATTCAAATTGCGCTTGTCTGGCGGCATCAAATTGACGCTGTAATGGTCTGACTTTTTGGTCTTGGATTTGATTAGCCGGTAGGCCCATTACTTGTCGGGGAACGTTTGACCAATCGGTTGGCATTTTGATTTCAGGGTGTTGTTGATACCAGTCGAGTAACAAGGTTTGGCGTTGTTGATTGACCTCTGCATCAATACTACGACCGGCAACAATCGCCGTTAATCGTGATGGCATAGGGTGTTGCAGATTGGCCGCCCAACTTAAGCCAGCAGGAACCGCAAAAGTCGTGATTAACCAAATCGCTAACATCCCTAAACCGGCTGCTGCTGACGACATGGGCAACAAAATCATTAACGCAATCAAAGCCAGCCATACCAATGAAAAGCTGGTGAGTATTGCCAACCAATCCAGCAAGCTAGTTACATCGCTACCCGAATCCAAGCCAAACGCCAGCAAACAAGCAAAGCTGGCTAATAAAACCACTGCTAACCAGCGAATTGCTAAAGCCGCGAACACCAACTGCCAAGGCTTAGCCATTTGCGCACAAACTAAACGCCAACTGCCGCGTTCGCGATCTTCTTGTACCAGTCCATAACTCAGACCAATCAAGGTGAGCGGCAGTAATAAAACCAAGACGGTCGCAAAATCCGGCAATCCCAATTCGCGTAATAAAGGATTAAACAATACATCACTATTGCGGCCATCGTTGTAACGGCTACGGGTCAAAATCCGAATTTCGGGATTGAGTAAATCAAACTGCCTAACACTTAACGCCAAGCCGCCTAATGCCGGTAAATCGGCCCAAGGTTCTGGAATAGACGATGAACTATTGGCTGGATTTTGTAACTTTTCTAGGCTGCTTTGCCATTGTTGTTGATGCTGATAACTACGTTGCCGAAATTCGCTGGCAGATAGTCCTGCCCAAATTGCCGAGCTTGCTAATAAAACCCAAAATATCGCTAACACCCAACGATTTAATGGATTGCGTAAAAAACGCAGGCTTTCAACTTTTAATAACTGTTTCATGGCTTTAATCTCCGTGCTGCCAAGATTAATACACTTAACGCTGTTGCTAACCACACGGCTAAAACCACTAAATCTAGCCAAGCGGTGGTTAGCGCGAATTGCCAGTTGGGCGGGATGTAGTTAAACGCTTCGACGCTATGCCAATCTAAATTATCGCCTTCGGCATTACGTTGGGTGCCTTGGCTGCGTTGTCGGTCCCAATCGTCGGTTAAGCCAATGAAATAATGACGATAGTGTTCGGCGGCATCATCAAAATGGTATTGATGGCGTAAATCCATACCAGCCAAGGTCATCGATAATGAACGCATGGCAATCGTCGGGCCTAAGCAGGATGCTAAATG
>JBEGMT010000185.1:0-4220 GCA_041182925.1 Pseudomonadota bacterium
CCGTGATAGCTGAAGATGATGTGATCGTATTGAGTTAGGTCGTAGTTTTTGCCGCGATTGACAATACAATTGATGAAATCTTCGTGGTCAAAATACTGGGAAATAATCTTAATTTCAGGGATTACCCACCACTGGCTGACAATTTCCATAAACCGCTGTAAAGCACTGCCGGTACTGCTAGATGCGTATTGTGGGAATAGCGGAAAGACGATAATTTTGTGATAGCCGTCTTTACGCATCTGCTCTAAAACCGAGTCCATGCTTGGATTTTTATAGCGCATGGCCATTTCAACTTTTATCTCATCGCCGACGGCTGCTTGCAATTTCTGCTGTAAATCTAAACTGTGCTTGAGTAAAGGCGAGCCAGTTTGTTGATCCCAAATCGCTTTATACAATTTTGAAGAATTACCGGAACGAAACGGCACGATGATGCAATTAACTAAGATTTTCCGCGCTAACCAAGGAATATCAATCACCCGTGGATCACTCAAAAACTGTTGTAAGTAACTAGCCACATGCCAGCGACTCGGGCTATCGGGCGTGCCTAAATTCAAAAGTAAAATCGCGGTTTTAGTTTTCATAGCGGGTTTCCGTAATTGGCAAGTTTTTGGCTAATTCCAATAGATTATGGCGAAAAAAAACCTCTATCAGTTTGATAGAGGTTTTAGAATCTTAATTTAAGTTACCACAAAATTTTTCAATGCCTAAAATCGGTCATGGTTTTTTGTGGTTGCTTTTAATCAATAACGATAGTGATCAGGCTTATAAGGACCTTCAACTGGCACATTGATGTAATCGGCTTGTTGTTTAGTCAATTGAGTTAATTTAACCCCCAATTGCGCTAAGTGTGAACGCGCGACTTTTTCATCGAGTTTTTTCGGCAAGATATAGACTTGGTTATCGTAGCTTGATGAGTTGTTCCATAGCTCGATTTGCGCCAATACTTGATTGCAGAACGAGTTAGACATCACGAAGCTTGGGTGACCTGTAGCACAACCTAAGTTCACTAAACGGCCTTCTGCCAAGACGATTAAGCGTTTGCCGTCTGGAAAAATAACGTGGTCAACTTGTGGTTTGATGTTTTCCCAAGTGTATTGACGCAATTGAGCAATCTCGATTTCTGCATCAAAGTGACCGATATTGCAGATAATGGCTTGATCACGCATGGCTTTCATGTGCTCATGGGTAATGATGCCGAAATTGCCTGTCGCGGTAACGAAGATATTAGCAATCGGCGCTGCTTCTTCCATCGTCACTACTCGGTAACCTTCCATCGCCGCTTGTAATGCACAGATTGGGTCGATTTCGGTAATCCACACTGTTGCACCTAAGCCACGTAAAGATTGTGCACAACCTTTACCCACATCACCGTAACCACAGACAACTGCGATTTTGCCAGCAATCATCACATCAGTTGCACGTTTGATACCATCCACTAAAGACTCACGGCAACCATAGAGGTTGTCGAATTTTGATTTAGTGACTGAATCGTTTACGTTGAAAGCTGGGACTTTTAAAGTGCCTTTTTTCACCATGTCGTACAAACGCAAAACACCGGTGGTGGTTTCTTCTGATAGACCTTTAACATCAGCCATTAATTCTGGGAATTTATCGTGCATCATCACGGTTAAATCACCGCCATCATCCAAAATCATATTTGGGTGCCAGCCGTTAGGACCAACGATGGTTTGCTCGATACACCATTCAGCTTCTTCTTCAGTCTCACCTTTCCAAGCAAATACTGGAATGCCAGCCGCCGCAATCGCCGCAGCCGCATGGTCTTGAGTTGAGAAAATATTGCAAGAGGACCAACGCACTTCGGCGCCTAAGGCGGTTAAAGTTTCAATCAAAACCGCCGTTTGAATGGTCATGTGCAAACAACCAGCAATTCTCGCACCTTTTAAAGGTTGCTCAGCGCCGTATTCAGCACGTAATGCCATTAAGCCTGGCATCTCGGTTTCAGCGATATTGATTTCCTTACGACCCCAATCGGCTAAGGCTAAATCAGCAACTTTGTAATCAGCTTGGCTCATGTTATTTATTCCTAAAATGGATTAAAGACCCGCAGACGCTCTTAAAGCATCCACTTTATCGGTTTTCTCCCAGCTAAAGCTATCTTCAGTACGTCCGAAGTGACCGTAAGACGCGGTTGGGCGATAGATTGGTTTTAACAAACCTAATTGGGCGATCAAGCCTTTTGGACGCAAGTCGAAATGCTCACGAACGATTTCAACTAAACGTGATTCAGCAATTTTGCCGGTGCCAAATGTTTCAACAGTAATTGAAGTGGGTTCAGCAACACCAATCGCGTAAGACACTTGGATTTCACAACGCTCCGCTAAGCCAGCAGCAACGATGTTTTTCGCGACGTAGCGCGCCATGTAAGCAGCTGATCTGTCCACTTTTGAAGGATCTTTACCAGAGAAAGCACCACCACCGTGTCTTGCCATCCCGCCATAAGTATCAACAATAATTTTACGACCGGTTAAACCACAGTCCCCAACTGGGCCGCCAATGATGAACTGGCCAGTTGGGTTGATGAAGTATTTGGTGTCTTTGTGTAGCCATTCTTTTGGCAAAGTGGGCAGGATGATTTCATCCATCACCGCTTCGTGCAGTTCTTTGCCACCAATTTCTGGTGAATGTTGGGTAGACAATACCACCGCGTCAATCGCTACTGGTTTGTTGTCTTCATAGCGGAAAGTGACTTGGCTTTTTGCATCAGGACGCAACCAAGGCAAAGTTTTGTTTTTACGCACTTGTGCCTGTCTTTCAACTAAGCGGTGTGAATAGGTAATCGGCGCAGGCATCAATACATCGGTTTCGTTGCTGGCATAACCGAACATCAAACCTTGGTCACCAGCACCTTGTTCGTGATTGTCTGATTCATCAACACCCATCGCGATATCAGCAGATTGTTTACCTATCGCATTCAAAACTGCACAAGTGTTGCCATCAAAGCCGATGTCACCGTGGTCGTAGCCGATTTCACAAACTACTTTTCTCACTAATTCTTCGGTATCAACCCAAGCATTAGTAGTCACTTCGCCAGCCAAGATTACCATGCCGGTTTTGACCATGGTTTCACAAGCAATCCGCGAACGTGGGTCTTGGGCTAATAATGCATCAACAACAGCATCAGAAATCTGATCGGCAACTTTATCAGGATGACCCTCAGAAACAGATTCAGAGGTAAAAAGGTAGTTTTTGTTCACGGAGCTGACCCTCATGTAACAATTGCGGATAAAAAAAAAGGTCGATTTTTACGACCTTTGGTAACAGTGGTGGGCCCTGTAGGACTTGAACCTACGACCTGCCGATTATGAGTCGGAAGCTCTAACCAACTGAGCTAAGGGCCCTAAATTTACTTACTCACCATCAAGGAAGCATCTTAATTGCTCTGATCTTGAGGGATGTCTTAATTTTCTAAGCGCTTTCGCTTCAATCTGACGAATCCGCTCACGGGTTACATCAAATTGCTTGCCTACTTCTTCTAAAGTGTGATCAGTATTCATATTAATACCAAAACGCATACGCAACACTTTCGCTTCTCGTGCGGTTAATCCTGCCAAAACATTCTGGGTGGACTCACGAAGGCCGGCGATTGTAGCAGATTCGACCGGAGATAGCATCTTGGAATCTTCAATAAAATCACCCAAGTGCGAGTCTTCATCGTCACCAATTGGGGTTTCCATCGAGATGGGTTCTTTGGCAATCTTCAACACCTTACGAATTTTATCTTCGGGCATTTCCATTCGCTCAGCCAATTCTTCTGGGGTTGCTTCACGACCCATTTCTTGCAGAATTTGCCTTGAAACACGATTGAGCTTGTTAATGGTCTCAATCATATGCACCGGAATACGAATTGTTCTAGCCTGATCAGCAATCGAACGAGTAATAGCCTGACGAATCCACCAAGTTGCATAGGTTGAAAATTTATAACCACGGCGATATTCAAATTTATCAACCGCTTTCATCAAGCCAATATTGCCTTCTTGAATCAAATCCAAGAACTGCAAACCTCGGTTAGTATATTTTTTTGCGATTGAGATAACCAAACGCAAGTTAGCTTCAATCATTTCTTTTTTAGCACGACGCGATTTTGCTTCACCTAAAGAAATATTGCGACAAATTGATTTCAAAATGGATATAGACAAACCATATTGACTATCAATATCAGCCAATTTTTGTTGCGCTGCGTTAACCTTCTCTTTATAAGG
>JBEGMT010000186.1:0-2580 GCA_041182925.1 Pseudomonadota bacterium
GCTGGCTTTAATTGGTTCGGAGAAAGTGATGCGGCAGTCTTTGATTATGGGAAACTGGAAAATGAACGGTAATCTTCAAGACGGTCAACAGCTTGCAAAAGCGTTGGCAGATGGTCTTGGCGAAGTTCAACAACAAGTTGCAGTTTGTGTTCCATTTGTCTATTTATCAGGTATTCGCGACGTTTTAGCATCTTCACCTATTGCGTTAGGTGCACAAAATGTTGCTGATCAAGCATCTGGTGCATACACCGGTGAAGTATCGGCAGCTATGTTGGCCGATATTGGTGCGAAATATGCTTTAGTCGGTCACTCAGAAAGACGTAGCTATTACGGCGACACCAATCAAACCGTTGCAAATCGTTTTTGCCAAGCTCAAAAACAAAACATTATCCCAGTTCTTTGTGTAGGTGAAACCTTAGAAGAACGGGAGCAAGATAGAACTTTCCAAGTCGTTGATGAGCAATTGGATGCTGTCATTGATGTCGCTGGCATTGAAGCATTCGCTAACGCTGTTATCGCTTACGAACCCGTTTGGGCAATCGGCACTGGTAAAACAGCTACTGATGATCAGGCACAAGAAGTTCACAAATACATTCGTGAACGTATTGCTGCTAGAAGCCAAGCAATTGCAGACAAAGTACAAATTTTATACGGCGGTAGTGTCAAAGCTGACAATGCCAAAGCGTTATTTGCAATGCCAGACATTGATGGCGGTTTAGTAGGCGGCGCATCTTTAGATGCTAAAGGCTTCCTGCAAATCTGTCATTCAGTCTAGTATTCTAGTTTTAGGATCAATATGTTGTATCAAGTAATTATTGTTATACACATCCTGTTAGGGGTGGGTATTATCGGCCTAGTATTAATGCAACAAGGCAAAGGTGCCGATGCAGGCGCAGCTTTTGGTAGCGGAGCATCTGGATCAGTATTTGGTGCTCAAGGTGCGGCATCATTCTTATCAAGAACTACTGCTATTTTTGCTACCTTGTTTTTTATTACTAGCTTAGGTTTGGCTGTTTTAAGTGGTCATCATGACAAAAAAGCAGACTTGATGGATCAGCCTAGCGTTGAGAATGTTAAAGCTGATGATGTACCGGTTGCGCCAATGCCAGAAGCACCTGTTATTAAAGAAGTAGAAGCGCCAACAGCAAAATAAATTTAAAAAGCCGATGTGGTGAAATTGGTAGACACGCCATCTTGAGGGGGTGGTGACGTAAGTCGTGGCGGTTCAAGTCCGCCCATCGGTACCAAACAGGGATTCACAGAAATCCAATAAAGATCAGAAACTCGCAAGCAACAAGGCTTGGCGGGTTTTTTATTGTCCAAAGAGAATCAACGAAACCAGTGGCAATCAGTCAAATTTGTTCCCTGAATCGTTCCCTAAGATACAATCTGTAAAAATTAGGGAACAGTTGGGGAACATTTATGGCTATCAACATCAATAAAGAGATCACCTATAAGACAGCGCAACCCAAAGAAAAAGAATATTTAATTTCTGAGGGTGGGAGCCTGTATTTACTGGTTAAGCCTGAAGGCGCTATTTTTGATTTTAGTTTATTTACCCATCTCAGATGCTTTGAGTTACCAAGGTAGCGGCGCTTACGAATATTCAACTGCAAACTCGGGTAGATCGAAATCAAAGCCAAATTCATCCTCATCGATTGATTCAATCGCTTGTTTAATTGCTGATGTCGAGCTCTGTGATTGCTGTGAGTTGATTTCTTGCAATTGCTGCATTCTAGTGTTGAGTAATTCTTCGAATAAAGCAAAATCACCGTTAATTTTGGATTTAACAACAGTTTCTGATTGTTCAGATTCTAATCCTGAGCTGTCTTGAAGTGCCTGATATTTATCATGATTGCTCAATTGACGGCGTTTTGAGTCTAGCTTAGGTTTTTTGGATTTTGTCGATAATAATTTTTGTAAGATTAATACACCCGATATACCCGCTAGAAATGCTATAAGGTTAAAAATATTTTCTGTAATCCAGTCCTGTTGTTTTATCGGCGAAACGGCTTTGGGTGGTATTAGATCGGTTGATTGTTCGCTCTCTACTTTGGTGAAAGGGGAGGCTGATTGTTGTTGGGTGTCTGTGGTGATAGATGGCTCGACTGGTATCGGAGCAGATTTAACAGTAATCGGTTGGGAAAGATTGGCATTATTTGGCCTATCGATGATTTGTTGCAGATTTTCGGTTTTTATTGTTGCTGGTTTTTTAGAATGCGCTGGTACTGTCGATATCGTTTGTGCCTTTTTACGATAGGACTTAGTTGTTACTGTCGGTGCTTGGGGTTTTTCTAAGCTGTTTTTGGGGGATACAATCAGCGGTGAGCCTTTATTAGCTCGGCTTAAGTCGATTGAAAATTGCTTATACTGGGTCTCTTTATTATTTTTAACTTCTAAAATAATCTCTATATGCTGCGCGTGAATAACTTCTTTAGTAGTTAATTTAAGTATCCCATCGTCGCTGTTAATTGCAATTTCTGGGGAATTGTCTAAACCATTGTTATTGATTTTACTAGACAAGATTTTTACATGAGTTCCTGCCGTGCTTTCATTGGGTGCTAGATTAAGTGGAATATC
>JBEGMT010000187.1:0-4780 GCA_041182925.1 Pseudomonadota bacterium
CTTGTTGGGTCATGCGGTCATGCAACAAAGCCGCTACCGCTTGTTGGCTATCAGTCGATAAAGCCTGATTGCTGGCTATCGTGTATTCAATGCCACGTTCGATGCGTTTAACGCTAAAAAAACCACAGCGTTCAGCAATTTCTGATGCCTTACTCGACCAAGGCGAAATAGTGCCTAACCGTGGCACCACCCACAGTGTGCTACCGCTTAACTCAGCAATCGGATCAGCAAAGCCATAATCCAACAAGCGTTGCAACATGGCTTGTTGCTCGTCGCTGAGTGCGCCATCAAGCTGGACAAAGTGTTGGTAACGGGCGGTAATAGCCGAAATTTGGCCATCAATCGCTTGAAGTTCGGTCAGCAATTTTTCAATGCGGAAACGGGAAAGTGCGGAGGTTCCTGGAATGGTCAACATGTCAGCCTTGGAATCGTGGGTAAAGCGAGTTGCGAAAGTGTGAAATTAAATCGCCCGTTAAACGGGCGATTGTTGATCAAATAATGCGTCAAACCGATTATGGTGCCGGTTTATCACCCGCCGCTGGCGTTGCTAAGTCCTGATTAATTGCTTCGGCAATTAATTTCAGCAAGTTAGTGGCAATTGAATTCGATAAGCTTTTGCCATCGCTATCCTGAATCGTCACTTCGGTCGTTTGCGGGGCAATTTCTTGCAGTGTAATCCGATATTCTTGTTCGTTACTCGGGTCGTCTCCGAACATAAAGTTCAGCTCATCCCAAAAATCTTTGTCTTCAGCTTTAACGGCTTGAGGGTCGAATTTGATGTAGAAATAGCCTTTATCAATATTGCGTTCGACGATTTCCAGTTTTTGCCGACTCAAAGCACGACCGACTAAACGCGCCGATTGGGTTGTTGACTGATCGATTTGTAAGCTACTCACACCAGAGCCAGCGGCTTTAGCCGGTGCTTTGGTTTCGGATTCAGTTTTTTTGGCGGGCGCGTCTGCAACCGCTTTGGCTTCATTGGTTGCTTGTGCCACCGCGGCAGCAGCCATTTGTTCTGGGGTACGTCCGTTTGATACCGGCATGGCTAATGATGCGGTTTTAGCTTTTAAATCTTCAGGAATGATTAAAGGCGCAATTTCTGATCTAAATTGATAATCACGTTCTTTATCAGGAAACCAGCTCTTAATAGTGCTACATGCTGTACTGAATTGCAGCAATACCAATATCGCTAAGCCTCTATTAATGATGGTTTTATTCATGCTGTGATAACACCTGCTTGCTGCATTGCTTGACGGACTGTCGCTTCGCATTCAGGGCTTAACCAAGTTAGCGGTAAACGAATCCCTTTGCCCATCAAGCCCATTTCAGCCACCGCCCATTTCACAGGGATTGGATTGGATTGAATGAATAAATCGTTATGTAAACCGGTCAATTTGGCGTCGATTTCTGCGGCTAACTCAGCTTCGCCATTAATCGCCGCCATCAACATATCGTGAACCAATTTGGGGGCCACATTACCGCTGACCGTAATACTGCCATTACCACCTAATAAGCAAAATTCACGGCTAGTAGCATCATCACCGGTATAAATCGCGAAATCATCACCGACTAAATCACGGATTTCTTTTACTCGTTCCAACTTGCCAGTAGCTTCTTTAACGCCAACGATGTTGTTGATTTTAGCTAAACGACCTACCGTTTCTGGCAACATATCGCAAGCGGTACGACCGGGGACGTTATAGAGAATTTGTGGAATATCGACGGCTTCGGCAATCGCTTTGTAATGCAGATACAAACCTTCTTGGGTGGGTTTGTTGTAATACGGTGTGACTAACAAACAAGCATCAGCACCAGCTTGTTTAGCTCTTTGGGTTAATTGAATTGCTTCGCGAGTGCAATTAGCACCGGTGCCAGCAATCACGGGAATCCGGCCAGCGACCGTATCTACCGTCAATTTAATGACTCGGCAGTGTTCATCTTCATCTAAGGTTGCCGATTCACCAGTGGTGCCCACTGCAACTAAGGCATCTGTGCCTTGCTCAATATGGAATTCAATTAGCTTTTTAAGGCTAACTTCGTCCACCGCACCGTCCTCGGTCATTGGGGTTACTAGGGCAACGATACTACCTTGAATCATGCAATTCTCTCATTCGGGTGATACAAAACTGGGCCATTATAACAAGCTAAGCTCGAAAACCCACTATTCAAGCGTATTGGGCTTAATTCGGTCATACCAACCGTAATACAATGCATAAGCCACCAAGAATACTAAATAGCCTGACCATAAAATATCCGAGACAAAATGACCGCCCGCCGTCATCCGCGTGAAGCCCAATGTCCAAGCCAAACCCAAGGTTAAAGCTAGATAAATTAACTTATGGTTTTGCGCCAAAAAATACACCGCAAAAAAAGCATAACCGACCGAACAATGGCCACAGACAAAAGATTTATCGGTGGTATGACCTAATTTAACTGGCGGCACATATTGAAATTCCCCGCCAAACTCTTGGATATGCACCGGACGCGGCCTGCCCCAATGGTCTTTAACAATCAAATTCACCACCACGCCAGGCCCTAAGGCAATCACCAGCAAAATATACAAAGCTTGGCGGCGATAACGGCGACTGTGATCGTGAATATGACTTAATAAGAACACCAATAAAGCACCGCCACCGACAGCGACAGTAAAAGGAAAAGCGTAATCAAATAACAGCTTTAAAAACCAAGTATGTTGCAAAGGCCAGACATCATCAGGATTTTCAGGATGGTAGAAAATCGATGCCAAACGGTAATCCCAATCGGTTAGCCAGAACACCAAAGTGGTGATACTGGCTAAAAACAACACGGTGATTAATTCATAAAAACGACGTTGATGGGTCATATTAATTTATTTTTAACAAGGCCATCGATAGGCATTGAGTCAATTTTTAGTTATTTATATAAGGATTCGCCTTGCGAAGCCATTTGAATGTCGGTTCTCGCACCGACAGGCGAGTTACTTTCTTTTGCATGGCCAAAAGAAAGTAACCAAAGAAAAGGCCACCCGACCGCCGCTTGAATCCTGCGCTCCAAAGCTTTTACTGGGGGTTGGCAAAAGGGTCTTCCTGCCCCTTTGCCAACTTGCCGCATCCATGCGGCAACCCTAACGGGCTATTCCCAGTAAAAACTTTGGTGCTCGGCGCGGCAAACGGGAGAAATAATATCCCGTTGCACAACATCAAAATTAATTGTCAGATTGTGTTGGCTGCGCCGATTTCGGCCATGCCTGTAAGTTTTCAGCGAGATATAAAAAATACGATGAATTGGCTTTATTGGGATTGGCAATTTCCGCTACCAAACGAAAACTGGCAAACGCCGATTTTAAATCAGCCGGCACCTGATCCGCGCTTTCGCTAATCACAAAGGCGTTTTTACCGACAAATTTTAATGGCCCTTGCCAAACTTCGTATTGAGTCAAAACCTGTCCGCTGGTATCAAAGCGATATACTGGCGGATGATCGGCTAAGTAAAAACCTAATTGACTGGCTAAATAGCGATGCCCTAAAGCCACCACGAAACTATCCTGCAAATCGGGCAAGGCAGTTAAGCGTTGCTGATGAATATCAACCGCCACTTGCTGCCAGTTTTTAAAGCGTTTAGTCGGATCGAAAGCGGTGTTTTGCAAATTGAACAGTTGGAGCAACAGCGGCAAAATGCAAGTCATCACCACCATCAAATAACCCAGCCCCAAACCAACTTTCAAAGTTTTCTGCCAAGCCCCGGCTTGCCAATAACCCGATAATAAAATCAAGCCACTAAAGTAAAACGGCATCGGCCAATTGCCCTGCACTTTTTGCAGCAAACTCAGCACTAAAATCACCAAAAGCAATAACGGCCCCATTAACCATAAAAAGCGTTGTTCCGCGCTTAAGGTTTTGAATTTAATCGCCATATCAACACTGACGATTACCACCACAGTAAATAAAATCGGTGACACCAACAACACTTGGTAGAGCAAAAAGTCTAGGGTATCTTTCAAATGCTGAGCAAAACTCAGTGCTTCTTTATGCTCAAAATGACCTTTGCTATGCCCAAACATCACCCAATCATGCTGCTGATTCCAAAGCAAAATCGGCAAAGCTGCTAACAAAATCGGTAGCAAATACCAGAAAAATTCGCGTTTTAAGAAGTGCCGACGCGAAGGCTCGATGATTAAAAATACTAACACCAGCAACGGCAAAGCAATTGCTACCTGCTTGCTTAACAACGCTGCACCACCGGCAATCCCCGCCCAAAGCCAAGCCCGACTAGCACCATCAAACAAGGCTGTTCGCAGGTAATACAAACTCATCATCCAAAAACAATACAGCGGTGGATCAATGGTCATTAAAAAATTCGCCAACATATTAATCGGCGTCGCCAATATCATCAGCAAGGCAAATGCTGCCGCTCGTTGTCCGTAAAAGGCTTTAGCAGTAGCGTAGAAATACCCTAGAAAAACCGTACCTAAAAACACGGTCGGCAACCGCACGGTAAAAGTGTAGTCGCCCAATAACCAAGTGAAACCACCAATCAGCCAAGCCACCATCGGCGGTTTGCTGTAATAACACCAATCCGGTTGCCGCGACCAATCCCAATAATAACTTTCATCGCCTAGCAAATCCAAGCCATTCAAGGCTAAAAATGCCAGACGCAAACCAGCCACTGCCAATAGCAGCATCACTAAATGTTGATTAATCCAAGCCAACGATTTATCCAGCATCAAAACCTGTTACTCCAATTTTTCAACATACTGTAGTTGCAACTGCAAACTACGTTGATTACGAAATTCGTTGACGTC
>JBEGMT010000188.1:0-4058 GCA_041182925.1 Pseudomonadota bacterium
GTGCCACGGCGTCTTTGTATTGAGGATGACTTTCCAAATACTGATCAAGCCACTCGTTACTTGCTTCGTTTTCAGTAAAAGCATTAATAAAGTCTTTTCTTGGAATTTTGGCTTTTTTAACGCAAATATCGAGAATGATTTTCTCTTGATCACGAATAGCAACAATCAAATCCTCAGAAATACTGACCATGCGTTTCAGATATTGTGGCGACCATTTCAATTCAGAAAACACTTCACTGACAGCCTCTAAAGCTTTTTCAGCTTTTTCATGTCCATAGCCGTGCTTTTTGATTGCTGAATTGGCTGATTTTAATGCTTTTCTAATTAAATCAACTTTAAGCTTTACTTCATCATAACCAACCACTTCGGCTTCTTCATCTTCAGCCTCTTCAACTGGGGCCGCATCATCCAAATCATCAGCGACTAATTCTTCAGCCATTTCTGTTAGGTCAACGAAACCTAAGACCAAATCACTTAGGCGCAAACCAGCCTCTTCATTTTGCAACTGATCAAAAGTTTCGACAAATGATTGAACAATAAAGCCAGAACGGGCAATAGCATCAACAACTTGACGCTGCCCCTCTTCAATACGCTTAGCAATTTTTAATTCTTCTTCACGCGTTAATAGCTCAACAGAACCCATTTCTCGCATATAAAGACGAACCGGATCAGTGGTACGACCAAATTCACTATCAACTGACGCCAATGCTGCAACTTCAGCAACTTCTTCGTCATCGTCAGCAGAAATAGCAACATCAGACGTAATAGGAGAGTCATCATCATCTGGGGCGGTTTCTAAAACCTGAATCCCCATATCATTGAACATGGCGATAATGTCATCAATTTGTTCAGGATCGATAATATCGCTAGGTAGATGGTCGTTGACTTCAGCATAGGTTACATAACCTTGCGCTTTGCCTTTTGCGATCAGCTGTTTAAGTTGGGATTGCTGTTGTTCCTGATTCATTCTTTAACTCACAATACGTTTTCAGCACCAAGCTCGGCAGAACAGAGCATTATAGAGGCTCAAAATCAAACTGTCATCACAGATTAATTTTGCCGCCCCGCTTAAAAATAATCAACTCATCCGCTGTCAGACTTTCGCCTCTGCTTGATTTCTCAATCAAGACAGCCATCCTATTTTCTTGTATCTGTCTTAACAATTGCCCCCAAGCCCCACTAAATTCGGCTTCCGCATTAAACTCAGGAACCTCCCAAACCAAGTTTGACAAGGCATTAACAACTTTTTCATGCTCCGAACCACGAAAAAACTCAATTAAGACCGCACTGGTCTTTGTTTGTTCCCGAGCAATCACATCTAATACCTGTTTTAGTAAATCCATCCCAGCTAAATTGACATCAACAAGCTCAAGCACCTGTTGTTCGACTTTTTGGGCTAAATCAGGATACTGCAATAGCAAAGCCAAAATCTTTCGCATCATGCTTGCGCTTTGCACTTTGCCTTTTGCTTGACCAGATATTTGCGACTGACTACGACTAACCGCATCTTGCAATTTAGCTCCCGTCAATTCACGCAAACGGCCAAACATCATTTCTCTAAAAAATCCTCGCGGCATTTTTTCTAGTTGCGGCCTTGCAAGCGATAATAAATTTGCTTTGCCTTCAACAGTTGCAAGATTTAGACCTGCGGCTAAATGCTCAAAAAAATAATCGGATAACACTAATGCATCAGCGATTCGAGTTTGAAATCCTAGTAAACTTTCCTCGCGAATCAATGAATCGGGATCGTGTCCTTGCGGTAGTAACATAATTTTTATTTGCCGACCATCGCGCAAACTTGGCAGAGCAGCCTCAACCGCTTTCCAAGCTGCTTGTCGCCCAGCATTATCACCATCAAAGCAAAACACCAACTCAGAAGCAAAGCGAAACAACAAATCCATGTGCACTTTTGAAGTCGCCGTACCTAAAGCAGCAACCGCATTATGAACACCATACTGCGCCAATGCGATGACATCCATATAGCCTTCAACAATCAAAATCCGCTCCGGCTTGGCCTTGTGTTCTAAAAGTTCACACAAACCATAAACTTCTTTACTTTTAGAAAATATGTCCGTTTCTGGAGAATTCAAGTACTTGGGCAAAGAATCATCTAAAACTCGCCCACCAAAACCGATCACTCGCTTACGCTTATCTCGAATGGGAAACATCAATCGCCCACGGAAACGGTCGTAAACCTTGCCATCTTCCTTGACAACCAACATACCGGCATCGACCAAAGTTTGTTGATCAAACCTCACCAACAAAGCATCCCAACTATTTGGCGAATAACCCAAACCAAAGTCACGGGCAATTTCACCAGTTAGTCCCCTCTGTTTGAGATATTCAATTGCGACCTTGCCTTCATTGCTACGCAATTGCTCAACATAGAAATCAGCAACCTGTTCAAGTAGGGCATAAAGTTTTGAAGTATCTTGCTTGGTAGCAAAATCAGCTTGATCGACCACTTCCCTTGGTACATCAACACCAATAAAAGCCGCCAAATCCTCAATGGCCTCAACAAAGCCAAGATGCGCATAATCCATCAAAAAACTAATCGCATTACCACCGGCACCACAACCAAAACAATGATAGGTTTGGCGATTGCGATTGACAGAGAAACTAGGTGTTTTTTCGGTATGAAAAGGGCAACGTGCAACAAAGTTGCTACCCGCTTTTTTAAGTGGAACGCGCGAGTCGATCAGATCGACAATATCGACTCGCACCAATAGATCATCAATAAACTGTCTGGGAATCCTACCGGACATATCCGATAAAAATATTAAGCAGTGAAACCAGCCTTAATTCTTACACTGACTACAGCCATATCTGCTCTCCCCTGCATTTGGGGTTTAAGTACAGCCATAACAGCACCCATATCTTTAATTGAAGTTGCGCCGGTTTCAGCAATGGCTTTAGCAACCATTTCATCAATTTCGGCTTCGCTTAATTGCTGAGGCAAATAATCCTGTATCACAACCACTTCAGCTTCTTCGATTTCAGCCAAATCAATGCGACCAGCATCACGGAATTGCTTGATTGATTCGCGTCGTTGTTTAAGCATTTTATCGAGAACGACAAGAATCCTCTCATCACCCAACTCAACACGCTCATCAACCTCAACCTGCTTGATTGCAGCCAGAATCATGCGAATCACACCTAAACGGCTTTTTTCGCCACTCTTCATGGCCGCTTTCATATCATCCGTGATACTCTTTTTTAATGAATCCATAGTCGATCGACCTTAGATTTGTGGGCGACCACGACGTAGGTTTTTCAACGCATAACGCTCACGAGCCAATTTCTTCAAGTGACGTTTTACAGCAGCAGCACCTTTACGTTTACGTTCGGTAGTTGGTTTTTCATAGAATTCACGGCGACGAACTTCCGCTAAAACGCCGGCTTTTTCACAAGAACGTTTGAAGCGACGAATAGCAACGTCAAAATGTTCGTTTTCTTTAACTTTAACTGATGGCATTATCAATAATCCGATTTATGTTAGTATTTTGTCGACTCAACGGCCAACAGAGCCCGCTGAAAACTCCGGATTATACCCGCAAAATAAATTTTTCAAAAACTTAATGTACGTTTTAGGCATAGAAACCTCTTGTGACGAAACTGCTGTCGCGATTTATCACGCTGAAAAAGGCTTAATTAGCCACGTTCTATACAGCCAAGCCGACACTCATAGCGAGTATGGCGGAGTGGTTCCAGAAATAGCATCCCGTGACCATATTCGCAAATTGGTTCCACTGATTAAACAAACATTAAGCGATAGCCAACTCTCAGCCAGCAACATCAACGGCATTGCTTACACCGCAGGCCCTGGCTTAATGGGCGCGTTATTAGTCGGCGCTGCGACAGCCAGAAGTTTAGCTTGGACATGGCAAATACCAGCAATCGCAGTACATCATATGGAAGGTCATCTATTAGCACCGATGCTGGAAGCTGATCCACCATCCTTCCCTTTTGTTGCCCTATTAATTTCCGGTGGACATTCATTATTAATTGAAGTCACCGGCATAGGCCAATATCGTTTACTTGGTGAATCATTAGATGAT
>JBEGMT010000189.1:0-4778 GCA_041182925.1 Pseudomonadota bacterium
GAAAAATATTGTGGCCACTTTTTTCCACGACTTGTTCGTCGTCATCATCGGCTTTGGCAAACAAAGCTTGCAGCCCGAATCCGGCAAATAACAAGGCGACGACTCCAGCAACCCAATAATCCGGCAACCAATTGGCAATTACTGCGCCAAAAATAACCGCCAAACTATTCAATAAAGCAAACGCTGCCAGCGCTCCCAGCATGACAGGCAAGCCTCGGTGACGAGCCGCTAAAGTCATGCACACTAATTGGCTTTTATCGCCAATTTCCGCAGCGGTGATTAAAGCGAAACTGGTGGTTGTGGTGGTGAGTAGTTCACTCAAGTTGTTTGGAAGCAGAAGGTCTAGGGTGGGCATGATTGGGAAATGAGTTTTGGATTTAGGAAGTGCCTGACAAAGTATCAGGCACTTAATGGTGAATTGATGATTAGCCTAGTAATTTTTCTAGCAACATCAATAAAATAAAACCGCCCATTAAAGCAAACGTGGCAGGACGTGAACGGCCTTTGGCGTGAGATTCAGGAATAATTTCTTCGCTGATGACGAATAACATCGCACCGGCCGCAAAGCCCATTGCCAATGGCAGCATCGATGAAAACAAAGTGACCATAGTGACACCTAATAAGCCGCCAATCGGTTCAACTAAGCCGGTTAAAGTGGCAATGCCAACCGCTTTCCATTTGTCGTAGCCTAAACCAATCAAGGGCAGCGCAACCGCTAAGCCTTCGGGAATGTTTTGTAAGCCGATTGCGGTAGCTAAGGTTAAGCCATTACCGATGTCGCCAGTGCCAAAACTGACGCCAACCGACATGCCTTCAGGGAAGTTGTGGATGGTGATGGCGATGATAAACAGTGAAATCTTTTGTAAGGAATTTAAAGTTTCGTCATTGACGCTATCCAAGTGCAAATGCGGTAAGCGTTGGTCAGCAAAATGGAGAAATAAAGCACCGACAATCATCCCCGCTGAAACTATCCATAAGCCTTGATCCGGCCAAATCGCATTGCCAAACTCAATGCCTGGGATTAACAAGGCAAATGCGGTGGCAGCCAGCATAACGCCTGCCGCACCACCTAATAGACTGCTAAATAAACGCTCGGAAATATCTCTAAAGAATAAGGCTGGTAAAGCACCGAGGCCAGTGGCTAAGCCAGCCAAAATACTGGCCAAAAACCCAATTACCACCACTTTGCCAAAAATCAGGTAAAGCAAGCCAAACACTAGCAGTTGCGATAGCGAAAATAATCCTGCTATGACCGTCCATCGTTGCGGTGCTGGTAAATCCATTAATTGTTGATATTTGGGATGGCCTTGCAAATGCAGGTATTGATAATCGAGATAGGAGCGGATTTTGTTTAGCATGCAGTTTACCTGTCTAGTTTTTAGTGATTAAGTCATTAATCGATATAGCGGCGAGTTAAATTGCTGAACTCGTCGATACGACGATCGCGTAAAAATGGCCAGATCCGTCTGACTTGTTCGCTTCTGACTGGATCTAGGCTGGCGAACAATAAGGTGTCTTGCTGGTGATCGGCTCTGGCTAAAATTTCGCCTTGAGGTCCAGCGATAAAGCTATTGCCCCAAAAATCAATGCCACTGGCATTGTCTGGTGCTGCTTCAAAACCAATTCGGTTGCAGGAAA
This sequence comes from Pseudomonadota bacterium, assembly GCA_041182925.1. GTDB lineage: Bacteria > Pseudomonadota > Gammaproteobacteria > Methylococcales > Methylomonadaceae > Methylomonas. The sequence goes on from JBEGMT010000189.1 coordinate 1,639, forward strand.
TTACTGGAATTCCGTTGGCAACCGCGTGGCCACGCTGGATAGTAACCCAAGCATCAAGTTGGCGCTGTTTTTCTGCGTCTTCGTCATCAGGGTTCCAGCCAATGGCGGTTGGATAAATCAGCAGATCAGCACCGGCCAAGGCCATTAAACGTGCGGCTTCTGGATACCATTGATCCCAACAAATTAATACGCCTAATTTGCCAATTGAGGTTTCGATAGGAGTAAAACCTAAATCGCCAGGGGTGAAATAAAATTTTTCGTAAAAACCTGGGTCATCAGGAATGTGCATTTTGCGAAACGTGCCGGCGATACTGCCGTCTTTATCGAATACGACGGCGGTGTTGTGATAGAGGCCGGGGGCGCGTTTTTCAAAAATAGTTGCAACGATAACCACTTGATTGGCTTTGGCGACTGCTTGTAAGGTTTGGCAATCGGGACCGTTGGGAACGGCTTGTGCCATGTCAAATGCGTCGGTATCTTCATTTTGGCAGAAGTAATGATCTAAATGCAGCTCGGGCAAAATCACTAAATCGGCATTTTGTTTGGCGGCTTGTTCAATCTGTTGAATCGAATATGCTAAATTGTTTGCTCGGCCAAGGTTGCAAGGTTGTTGAACGGCGCAGGCGATGATGGATTTTTTCATGGTCTGGGGCTTTATTGGGGTGAATGATTTAGGCATCAGCGAACTGATGCCTAGATTAAGTTAAGGCAATTAGAAATTTAATTTCACGGTTGCTGGAATTTGCATGCTGGCGCAATGCAAGCTGCCGTATTGGTGTACCAATGGTCGGCAAGGGGTGGCAATGATTTCGTGATTTGGGTAGCAGCTGGCTAAACGCTCTAAAGCCACGGCATCCATGGGATCGTCATAAACCGGCACCATCACTGCGCCGTTGATGATTAAGAAGTTGGAGTAGTTAGCGGGTAAAGGCTCGCCGTGTTCGTCGAAGATGGCTTGTGGTAACGGTAACGCCACTAAGCGGTAAGGCTGGCCGTCTTCGGTTCTGAAAGCTTTTAATTGCGCTTCCATGTTTTTCAGGCTTTGATAATGTGGGTCTTCGCTGTTATCACAAGCGCTGTAGGCGATGGTGTTGGCATCGCAAAAACGGGCTAGGGTGTCGATGTGGGCGTCGGTGTCGTCGCCCGCTAAATTATCTTGATCAATCCATAAAATCCGCTTCGCGCCTAAGTAGTTCATTAATTGGCTGGCGATGGCTTGTTCAGATAGTTCGGGGTTGCGGTTGGGATTTAACAAGCAGTTGCGGGTGGTCATTAAAGTGCCTTGACCATCAGACTCGATGCTGCCGCCTTCAAATACCAAGCTCAAGGTTGCGGTTGGATGACCTTTGAAAATGGGATGAGCAAACAGGTTGAGGTTGATGTTGTTATCCGCTTCATGGTTGTATTTATTGCCCCAACCGTTAAAGCGGAAATTCAATAATTGCACGCCAAATTTAGGATGATCCCATTCCACACTCAGAAAAACCGTGTCGCGTACCCAAATATCGTTGTAGTTGGTTTGGACGAAATGCAAATTCGCATTGCTCGGCAATAAGGATTGAATGTGTTGCTGATGTTCGCCGTCTTTGCAGAGGATAATCAAAGGCTGAAAGCGCGTGATGGTGGTGGCGATAAAATGGTAAGAATCTTCAACAGCGGATAGATTGCTGAAATCGCCACTGGCATGAGGCCAGGCGATAACGACTGCGGATTGCGGTTCCCATTCAGCTGGAAAACGGATCATGGATAACTCCTAAAGGTAAGTAATTTAAAACAATGGCTTATTGTATCAATGCTGATGCTGGAATGTTTTGTTAGGCAGTGAAAGCGAAACGGATAATTCTTGACTGTATTACTGGGTATAGTCATAATCATCTGTTCTTTCAATTGCTTATAGAGTTTTTTATGTCTGATCCTGTGGTTTTTACTGATAATGCTGCGCAAAAAGTTGCTGGTTTAATTCAGGATGAAGGGAACGATAATCTAAAGCTTAGAGTTTATATTACAGGCGGTGGTTGCTCTGGCTTTCAGTATGGTTTTACTTTTGATGAAGAAGTGAATGACGATGACACCCAAATCGTTAAAGAAGGTGTGACGGTGTTGATTGACTCAATGAGTATTCAATATTTGAGCGGTGCGGAAATTGACTATAAAGAAGATTTATCCGGCGCTCAGTTTGTGATTCGTAATCCTAACGCGACAACTACTTGTGGTTGCGGTTCTTCTTTTTCCGCCTAATTAGCGGTTTTTCCTAGATAAATCCCCCCCAAAATTACCGGTGATCTAGCGCCGGTAGCCATTGGCAGGTTGCCGGGCAGATTATTAATAGTCTGTCTGGCTAACCAAGCAAAGGCAATCGCTTCGACATGATCGGGATTAATTCCGCAATCGGCTGTTGAATTTAATGGTGAATTCAGTTTTTCAGCTAACAGTTTTAATAGCTGTTGATTGTGAGCGCCACCGCCGCAAATTAAGGTCTGTTGATTATTGGGCGCATACAGATTGATTGCTTCGGCAATACTGTCTGCGCTGAGTTGGCAAAGCGTGGCTTGCACATCGGCTGGTCTGATATGGGCAACTGCGCTCAGTTTTTGATGTAACCAAGTCGTTGAAAAATATTCTTTGCCAGTGCTTTTTGGTGGTGGTAATTGAAAATACGGGTCTTGTTTAAAAATATTCAGTAATTCGAGATTGAGCTGGCCGCTTGTGCCCCAATCACCGTTTTTGTCATAAGCTTGATTGCAATGTTGTTGGCACCAGAAATCTAACAAAGTATTGCCGGGGCCGGTATCAAATCCTAAAACCGAATCGCCATTTAATAGGCTGACATTGGCAATCCCGCCAATGTTAACAATGGATTTTGCTTGGTTTTTGTCGCCAAATACGGCCTGATGAAAAGCAGGGACTAAAGGTGCACCTTGACCGCCAACGGCAATATCGCGACGCCGAAAATCGGCAACCGTAGTAATACCGGTCAGTTCGGCAATTCGATTGGGGTCGCCAATTTGTAAGGAAAAACCGTTAATTGATTCGGGGGCATGGTAAACGGTTTGGCCATGACTACCAATTGCGGTGATGTCGTTGGGTTTTAAATTGGCTTTTTCTAGTAGGTTGAGCGAGGCTTCGGCAAATAAATGTCC
>JBEGMT010000190.1:0-8984 GCA_041182925.1 Pseudomonadota bacterium
ATGTTGACGTTGGCGAAGGTGTAACCCTCATCGCCAAGACGGTCGGAAATTGCTTTTGAGGTTTCTGTCGCGTTTTTGCGCGAGAAAATTTCGCCTGGGCCAACTTTAACTAATTTCACTAAGTCTTCTGGCGGCACAATCAATTCGCCAGTCAGTTTGACCTTTTCTAAATTGTAAACATCACCTTCTTTAACGTTGATGGTGATGTAAATTTCTTTTTTATCGGCAGTAATATCAACCTGAGTCGATTCAATAGAGAAATTGATGTAACCACGATCAAGATAATAGGAACGCAGTTTTTCAAGGTCAGCTTGGAGCTTTTGCTTGGAGTATTGGTCGTCTTTGGAATAAAACGATAGGAAATTGGTGGTGCTCAGTTCAAAATCTTTTTTGATTTTGTCAGCTTCAAAAGCGGTATTGCCGACAATATTAATTTGTTTAATTTTGGCAACCTTACCTTCAGAAATCTTAATATCAATTCCGACCCGATTACGGGTTAGTTCAGAAACTTCGGTGGTGATTTTCAGACCGTATTTACCGTGGCTGAAATATTGGCGGCGTAATTCTTGTTCGACTTTATCAAGAATTTGCTTGTTATAAACTTTACCTTCGGCAAGACCAATTTTCTTTAAAGCTTCGGTGAGGTCTTCTTTTTTGATGTCTTTGTTGCCTTCAATCACTACTTTGGCAACCGATGGTCGTTCGACGACATTAATCACTAAAACACCACCCTCGCGCTCTAAGGTAATGTCTTTGAAGAAACCGGTATTAAATAAAGCTCTGACGGCTTCGGCTTGTTTTTCCTCGGCGAATCGTTCGCCAATGTTGACCGGTAGGTAGTTGTAGACTGTACCAGCGGAGATGCGCTGTAAGCCTCTAACTTGTATGTCTTCAACTATAAAGCTGCTGGCTTGGGCAAATCTACTTGCCAGCATACCCATCAATAATATTTGAAAAAGCGGTTTCTTCTTCACTGACTCAACCAAGGAAAATTAACGTGGGAATTGTATCATGGGCATAGTGATTTCCAGTGCTTTGTCTGCTTAAATCGTTAGTTTCAGTTGTTTTAAGCGGATTTTAGTTATTAATCAAAGCAATCAGAACGCAAATTGGTATAAGCGGATTGGGTATACGCTGCTTCCAGTGCTAATGAAACTGCATCGGTTTTTTGACTGATGCCGCCTGCTGACTGAATAGCTGCAATGCTATTGTCGGCATTGACTTGATAGGCATTGGCAACCGAAATCCCCTGTTCTGGGGTAATTAAGCTGTAACAAACATTGAGCCAATTAGGGGTTGCAATCGCTTGTTGATTCAACAAACTGACGATAGCCAGCGCGCAAACTTTGGCTTCTGAATTAGCCGCAAAAGCCGATTTCGGTATCGGCGAGTAATGTCCTGCATCGCCAATGACATGGATAAATGGCAACAGGCTGGATTCAGCGCTAATCGGCTGAATGGGACACCAACCGCTGCTATTTCCTAAACCGCTTTCAAGCGCAATTCTGCCGGCGGTTTGCGGAGGAATGATGTTCAACACATCACCGCTAAAACGATCACCAAATTCAGTCGTTAAGGTTTTGGCTTTGGCATCCAAATTCACCAGTGGATTGTCGGCCAAGCTAATCCATTCAATCAGGCTATTCGCGCTGCCATAGCCATAATGCTGTTTCCAACCCGCTTCAAACAAAGCCTGTTTAGAAAAACTGCGTTTAGGGTCGAGAATAATGATTTTAGCGTGTGGTTTATGCTGTTTTAGCCAAAAAGCCATCATGCTGGCGCGTTCATAAGGCCCCGGTGGGCAGCGATAGGGATCAGGAGCGGCGCAAATTAGCACCGAACCATTGTCCGGCATTGCTTGCAGTTGTTGATTTAATAATTCAGTTTGTGGCCCCGCTTGCCAAGCATGGGGAAATTGTTGGCTTAATTCTTGATTGAAACCGGGCAGGGTATCCCAACGAAAATCGATCCCCGGTGATAACACCAAGCGATCATAGTTGATTGATTGTTGGCTAGAGAGCGTGACGTTACGTTTTTCTGGATTGATTTTAATAACCCTGTCACATACCACCTCAATCCCATGATTTTTTAATTGCTGATAATCAACGCTTAATTGCTCCAGCGTGGTTAATCCAGCAAATAACCAATTACTGGCAGGGCAGGTGATGTATTTGGCTTTAGGCTCAATTAAGGTGACGCGGATACTCGGGTCAAAATAACGGATGTATTTTGCCGCTGTTGCGCCGCCGAAACCGCCACCCACGACCACAACATGAGCTTGGCTGGCCGCTTTGCCAAATAGTGGCTGGCAACCGTTCAGCATTGCCAAACTTGAAGCCAATCCGGTTTTCAAAAAGTCGCGTCTTGATAATGTTGCCATTGCTAATGTTATGCAATGCCATTAGGCATAGATTGTGTTTTTAGTTGCTTATAAAAAGGTTTCGCTTTGCGAAGCCGTTTGAATGTCGATGCTCGGCGCGGCAGACGGGGAAATAGCCACTCTCAGCGCGTAACATCGGTTAAATAAGCCGCTACCGCACTGATTTCCCCATCGCTGTATGCTTTGGCGATGCGCGGCATCAGCGTGGCATTGGTCTTGCCGTATTTAAAATCCAACATGGCCTGTTGTAAGCGCTGTTGGCTATAGCCGCTTAACGAGGGAATCGCTGAAGGAGTCGCAGGTTTTGGGGTGTGACAATTAAAGCAATTAAGGGCAATGCTTTGTCCGCTCAGTTCAGCATGGCTGTTGACACTCACTAAGCCTAAAATTAGCAATAACCAGCGTTTCATTTTGCCGCTAACTGTAATTTCTGCCGGAAGGTTTCGTACATCAACACCCCCGCAGCTACTGAAACATTCAAGCTTTCAACTTGCCCTGCCATCGGGATTTTGACTAAAAAGTCGCAATGTTGACGGGTTAAATGACGCATCCCGCTGCCTTCTGCGCCCATCACAATCGCCAACGGCATATCCAATTTCATATCAAACACGGCTTGTTCGGCTTCACCGGCTGCGCCCATAATCCAGATGTTTTGCTCTTTCAACCAACGCAAAACCCGCGCTAAATTAGTGACTTGATAAACCGGCACCGTTTCCGCCGCGCCACTGGCTACTTTGCAAACCGTCGGCGTAATACCGGCGGCATTGTCTTTGGTGACAATAATGCCATGTGCGCCGACTGCATCAGCGGTACGCAAACAGGCGCCGAGATTATGCGGGTCTTGGACTTGATCCAAGATCAGATAAAAGGCGGTTGTGTCTAAGTTTTCAACATCGTGTTTCAACTGATCTTCGCTACGCATTGCCGGTAATTCGACGGCAGCCACAATGCCTTGATGATTTTTGCCGTCGGCCATTTTGTCGAGTTTTTTGCGATCAACTTTTTCAGGCTTAATGCCAATCGCGATTAAGTCATTAATCACTTGGCTTAAGCGTGCATCTTGGCGTTGGCCATCAATCCAGGCTTTTTGGATTTTTTGTGCAGAATAGTCCAGCGCTGCTTGAACGGCGTGGATTCCAAATAATTGTGTGGTACTCATGATTTACGTGGTTTTTTGGCTTTGGCTTTTTTAGCCGGTTTTTTGGATTTTGGTTTAGCTTTACTTTTCGCTTTAGGCTCGTCGGATTTTTTACGGCTAGTCTTGGCTTTAGCCGCAGGCTTGGTGGATTTTTTAGCCGATTCAAGTAATTCAAAATCGATTTTCTTATCGTCTAAATTGACCCGCACCACTTTGATTTTCACGCTATCGCCCAAACGATAACGAACCCCAGTGCGTTCGCCATATAAGCGATGGCTGGCAGCATCAAACAGAAAGTAATCCTGACGCAAAGAAGCGATATGCACCAAGCCTTCAACATAAATTGACTGTAATTCGACGAAAAAGCCAAAGCTGGTAACGGCAGAAATAATTCCGGTAAATTCTTCACCGATTTTATCCATCATGTATTCGCATTTTAGCCAGTTCACTACATCGCGGGTGGCTTCATCAGCGCGGCGTTCATTAGCTGAGCAATGCTCACCTAGCGTTACCATATCATTAAGCTTGTAGTGAAAATCGCTTGCCGTACCGCCTCGCAAACTATGACGAATCGCACGATGGACCAGCAAATCAGGATAGCGGCGAATCGGTGAGGTAAAGTGAGCGTAAGCTTCCAGTGCCAAACCGAAATGGCCTTTCATATCAGGGCTATAAACTGCTTGCGACATCGAGCGTAACAATACGGTTTGGATTAAATGGGCATCGGCGCGATCTTTGACCGATTCCAATAAATGCATGTAATCCAGTGGATGTGGTTGATCGCCACCGCCCAAATACAAACCTAATTCGCCTAAAAAAGTTCTCAGCGTTAGCAGTTTTTCAATCCCTGGGCCGTCATGGATACGCAGTAAACGGGGGATTTTTTTGCGATTTAAAAATTTAGCTGCCGCATTGTTGGCGGTAATCATAAATTCTTCAATCAGCTTGTGGGCATCGTTTCGCACGATCGGCACAATCTGCTCAATTTTGCGATTTTCACCAAATACAATCTTAGTTTCTTGGGTATCAAAATCCATTGCCCCACGTACTTCACGTTGGCGGCGCATGGTCTGATACAAGCGGTACATGGTGGTCAAATGCGGCATCAAGTCGGCATATTGATTTGCCAGTTTTTGATCACCTTCCACCAGCATTTTCGCCACTTGGGTGTAAGTTAAACGCGCATGAGAACGCATCACCGCTTCAAAGAATCGCGAGCGAGTGACAATGCCTTCATCGTTGACCAATAACTCGCAAACCATACATAAGCGGTCAACGTGTGGATTTAACGAACATAAACCGTTCGATAAAATCTCTGGCAACATCGGGATGACTTTTTCAGGGAAGTAAACCGAGGTGCTGCGGCTTTGAGCTTCGGTATCTAAAGCAGTATCGACATGTACATAGTGGGAAACATCGGCAATCGCTACCAATAGCTTCCAGCCTTTCGGGGTTTTTTGCGCGTAGACCGCATCATCAAAATCGCGGGCATCTTCGCCATCGATAGTTACCAACGGTAAATGGCGAATGTCTTCACGACCTTGTTTAGCGGCTTCAGGAACTTCCGGGGTCAGCGATTTGATTTCATTCAATAATGCTTTTGGCCAAACATTCGGCAGTTCGTAAGAACGAATCGCCATTTCGATTTCCATGCCGGGTGCCATGTGCATTCCCAACACTTCGGTGACGCGGCCCAGCGGTTGGCAATGTTGAGTGGGTTGTTGAACAATTTCGACCACCACAATTTGGCCTTTTTTCGCGCCACCGGTGTCTTCAGACGCGATTAAAACTTCCTTAGCCAATTTTTTATTGTCGGGCATCACATAAGCCACTTTGCCTTCGACAAAAAAGCGACCAACCACTTGATGAGTGTTGCGTTCCAGAACCTCGACCACCGTGGCTTCGCGGCGGCCTTTACGGTCGATGCCGGAAACTCGCACTTGGGCGCGGTCGTTGTGCATCAAGGCTTTCATTTCCCGTGGCGAGATGAATAAATCTTCGCTGCCGTCATCGGGTTTCAGAAAGCCGAAGCCTTCAGGGTGGCCTAAAACCCGACCGCTAATGCTGTTATGGTTTTCGGTTAAACAATATTTTTGACGACGGTTAAACAGCACCTGTCCATCGCGTTCCATTGCTCGCAAGCGGCGGCGCAGGGCTTCTAAATCGTCTGGCGATTCCAATGCAAATTGTTGGGCGATTTGTTGCCGTCTTAAGGGTTTGCCGCTTTCTTGAATTAATTGCAGAATCAATTCGCGGCTAGGAATCGGGTTTTCATATTTTTCAGCTTCGCGCTGAGCGTGAGGATCTTGGAGAGTTTTGAAATCAGTTTCCTGATCGTGGTTTGAGGTCATTGATGATTTTTTAAAGTTTTGGCTGCGTCAGGATGATTAACATCCAACAGCAATAAGAATGCTATGAAGTGGATATGGCGTTTAGGGATTTGATTAAACGCCATGTTGCTAATCTAAGGGTAGGGTTAATAAGTTATCGACGTGAAATGGTTAGCGCCCCAATCGTGACGCCAATATCAACACCTCGACCGTTACCGGATAAGGCCAAAGAAATTTCACCTCGGGTTAAAACTTGTGCATCGACTGATTTAGTCGCACCCGCGTGGCCTTCAAGCGCGGCATAACTGCCATAAATTTCGTTAAGGTTTCTAACTTCAGAAAATACACCGGTGCCCTGAATTTCTGATTTGCCCAGTGTAAAACCAACACTTTTAGACGCTAAAGTCACTTGAGCGCGTTCGCCATTGCTACAGCTAATATTGCCAATACCGTCATATTGTTTATAGATAAACGAAAAGCCGCTCAAGTTATAGGTCATAGTACAGGTAGTCAGCGATTCGGCTGAGGCTGATTGAGGGGCAAACCAGCAGACACTCGCTAAGCTAACAATTGATAAATAATGGAAAAACTGACGATTCATTGTTTTCTCCCTGATGACAAATTCGATAATGCTCAACAGTTTAACTGCTTAGGCTCGGTTTAGTCGCGATTATAGTACAAACCGATTAAGGGCTTGCATTTAGCGACAACACCGAGATGATTTCATGGTTTTCAGCCATGTTCAGTTCGGTAGCTAAAATATAAATGTTATCCCGATTGACTTGGCATTTTTCAATCAAATACTTAGCGATGCTGTTGGCGCGACTGACGGCTAAATCGTTGAGACGTTGCGGCTCGGGCGGCATTGCTGATTCCAGTTTTTGGCGGGCAAGCAGATAAAAATCGGCATCCGGTTGGCTTTTGAATTTTGGCGTTCCGAATAAAGACACTTCGATGGGTTCTAAAGGAAACACTTCTTTAAAGAATTTAACCATTAAGCGCTTGTATTCTGATTCCGATAATTCGATGTATTCCGAGCGAATTTTTTGACCTTGATCGCGTAATTCACCGGATTTCATTTTGCGTAAAATCTCTAAAATCGAATCAAAACGAATCGCCGACCAATCTTGATCTTGAAAAGCCACGCCTTTTATTTCTATGTTTAAGTCGGTTTTGGTATTTAAAGCTTTACCCAGTTGTTCAAGTTTGCTGATTTCCTCAGCATTTAATTCACTGCTACCGGGTAAAAATTTAACCGAACTGTAATCCCGATCTTGTTCCAGCAGCGAGCCTAAGGCAGTGAAAGGTGAGGCCGCTACTTTTGTAATCATATTGCTCAAAGCGTCGGCAATAAACGACTCAAAATTAAACTGCGGATCATTCAAACTGCCGGACACAGGAAAATCCAAATTGATTTTGCCGCTACTATCTTTTAACAAGGCAATTGCTAAATGAATCGGTAAAGAGCTGGCATGAGGATTGATAACGTGATCGCCCAAAGCTAATTGGTCAATATAAATTTTATTTTGTGCTTGTAATTCGCCGTTTTTAATCGTGTATTTTAAATCTAAAGCCATTTGGCCTTTTTCAATCGTGTAGCCAGCAAATTCAGCCATATAAGGTGTAATTAGTGGCAAAGGCATATGGGTGAAGCTTAGAGTAATAGCCGAATCGCCATTGTTAAGTTGATAATCGCCTTTAATATTCACCAAAGCTAAATCAAATACCTTACCTTGTAATGCTAATTTTGCTGGTTTTTGTTGGTTAGAAGAAATACCGTCGATTGAGCCATTTAAAGCTTTAATTTCCGTGACAAAAGGTAATAATAATGAATAGTCGGCAAAATCAGAATGACCTTGTTTTAATTCTATTTGGCCAATATTAACCAGAATTGGCGCCGATTCGCTGTTATCGATGTTGTTGGCTTGTGGAATAATCAAATCACTGATATTGGTCTTGTGATCTTTTTTGATGGTTAATCTCAGGTAAGGCTGATTAAAGATGACTTTGTCGAGATTAAGTGTCTGTTTGTCTAAGTCAAAATTAATGTGTTGTAACTGCAAATCAGACCATTTTAATAAATCTTTATTTTTGATTTTGTCGCGGGTGATTAAATTGGCTAAATTGGCATCGCCGTTAAAATTAAGTTGTAAAGTTTCTCCGGAATTGATTTCAAGATTACCTCGGCTATTTAATTCACCATCGACTAATTCCAGATTAATGTAGCGATCCAGATAGGTTTGAAAGCTATGGAGTTTTAGTTCTTTAATATCAGTGCTCAAACTGGCTTTGAAGGGTGACGCGCTCACATTGCCATTGATAGCTATGGTTGCGGATTGGTTAAGCAAAGTGCTTAATTGCACTGGAAAACTTTGTCCGGCCTGATTGCTAAGCGTATCGATATGCAAATTAAGCTTGCTTAAATCGGCAATTGGTTTGTTTTGTTCCAGTTCGTTTAACAGTAATCGATAGTTGTTGAGTGTTAATTGTCCGAGCTGAATTTGCCAAGCTTTTTCCGGTGTAGTGGCTACTGCTGGGGGATTAACTGACGGCTCAGATTTAAACAACTGTTGATAGTTGAGTTGGCCATCAGCGTCTAACCAAGCGTTAAGACCGCCGTTGTTGCTGTTAAGGCTTTTAATATTGATCTGTTGTTGATCGCTGTTGAATCTAATGCCGTTGATTTTTAGCTCAGCAATAGCCAGTAATTCGCGGTTATTTTCAGATTGGTTAAGACGTAATTGCTTGATTTCGAGATTGCCATTGTCAGTAGAGAAACTTAATGTCCCTTGATGATCATTAATTTGATAATCAGTTTCTAATGACAAACGGCCATCGCTAAATGTGACCGGTATTAATTCTTGTAAAAACAACTGCCAGATTTTATTCAGAGCAATATCATCTAAATCGAATTTTCCATTTGAAGCCATCGGCATTAGGCTGAAATCGCCATGCCAATTGACATGACCGCCGGACGTCGGGTTAAAACTTAAATCAAAATGACTGTTATCTGCGGATTGGCTATTGAAATCAGTTAAAGAAAAATTGACCGGTAATAAGGTTTCGCTTTGTGCGCCGTTGGCTAAGGTTTCTTGCCAGCTTAAATGGCCTTCCTCAATCGCTAATTGATGAATGG
>JBEGMT010000191.1:0-3461 GCA_041182925.1 Pseudomonadota bacterium
TTATTATCTAGTGATGGAGTTCCGAGTAAAGCCGAGTATCTTCTAAGTTTACAAAGAGGGGTGATTGAATCATCTGCTTTAGTAGAGAATAACAATATTGCTTCATTGGAAGAAAGTAAACAGAGTTTAACTTTTTCAGCATTAGCAGGCAGTCAATCCATTGAATTACTTAACATTGAAACAGTCGAGCCTAATTTAGTCAGTAGTGGTAGTAATCAGGCATTTAATCATCAGTTAAGTTTGCCGGATTTAGTGAAAATTGGTTTGAACTATAGTCCTGTTATGCAACAGGCTCAGGCCAGTTTTGAAAGTGCTGAGGCACAAGCTAATATTGCCCGAGCTGAATTATTGCCCAATATTTCCGCTAGACATTCTGAAGGTCCTGAAAGCTCGGAAAGTAAAGGTTCAAATGATGGACATAATTACCAAGTATCTTCATTTCGTTTAACCCAACCTATCTTTAATGCGGCTTTAATTAAAGATTATATTGGCAGTAGTAAAAATCAGGATGCCGCTGAATTGCGGATGCAAGCGAATCGGGAAACCACTGCGTTAGCAACGGTTAAAGCCACTACCGATTTAGCGGCAGCCCGTTTAATTCTGAATTTTTCTGACGATTTATTAGCTCAGTTGGGCAAAATTCTTAGCTATTTGGAAATCAGAGCCAGCGCTGGTGCGGCCAGTCAAGCTGAATTAGAACGCGCTCGTACTCGGGTTTTTAGTGCCAGACAAACTCGGATTGAACAACAAACCAACTATCGCAATGCTTTACTCGAAGTGGTGCGTTTAACCGGTGTGACGCCTAAAAAGATTGAATTACCTTCAATCGGACAATATCCGAAATTGCCTGCTACCAATGCTGAGTTACACCAACAAGTATTAGATGCAAATTACGACCTTCGGAGTCTAAGACGCGATGTCGATGCGCAACAAGACAGTGTTCACCGTGAGTACGGCAAATTGATGCCGATTATTGGCGTTAGTTTAGAGCGCGATCAAAGTACCAATGTGCGAGGAACTCAGCCGATTCAGACTGATAATCGCGCCTTGTTGGTGATGACTTGGAATGCTTCATTGGGTGGCAAAGAACTGTATGCCGCCAATCAGGCTAAAGCCGAATTACGCAAAACTCAAGCCCGTTTAGATGAAGAAACCCAGCGCACTACACGCGGTGTCGATGCTGATTACGCTTTGCTGCAATCGGCAGCATTGCGAATCAAAGTTGCTGAAGAGGAGCGTCGGGCGGCAACCAAAGTAGTGACCGCTGTTGAAGAGCAACTGCGCAGTGGTCGTCTGAGTGGCACCTTGTTGGAAGCCTTAGATGCTTGTGAGCGACTGTTTTTAGCCAAACAGCATCAAGCGCAATCCTTAGCACAACAAATGCAAGCCCATTCGCAATTATTAAAACGTTTAGGCGCTTTAAGCGAGATTCAATCGCAGGCAAAAATCAATTTAGACAGTTTGCCAAATAGTGCACCGCAGGAAGTGAATAACGATTTATCCCAGATTGCTACCGATGCAATTGCTATTCGATAAACCCATTATTTAAATTAGGATAAAAAATAATTATGTCTGTTAGTTCTGATTCTAATGATGCCTCAGATATTTTCTGGCCGGGCTATGTTGATGCTGTCACGAACTTGGCGATTAACTTGCTATTTGTGATTGCAGTTATGAGTATTGTTGTGTTGGGTTTTACCTTGCAACTTGCACAAATGACCAAGAATAAAGTGGTGACTGAAACTACTTCGCCACAGAAAAGTAACGGTGCCGCAGCCGAAGATATTTATATTAAAACCAATGATCAAGATGCCAAAGCTAATGCCAATAAAGCCAGTGCTACTGTTGATGCAGTGACAGCGGCCAAAATTGCGCTAAAAGAAATTCAAAAACAATTATCAACCGCCCAACAGGTGGTGCAACAAGTGCAAGCGCAAGCTGCACAAACTGAATTAAAACAAGCTTTGTCACACGCTGAAAATGATGCGAAACAACTGAAACAGCAATTAGAGAACAGCGAACAAGTCAAAACGCAGTCTGAAAAGTTGCAAACTCAACAAGCCCAGAAAACACAACAATCGCCTTTGCAGTCTGAAAAGATTGCAACCGTCAAAGCCGAACAACAAAAAATCACGCCGGCTGCAGGTGAAAAGGCCGCTCAATCTAGTATTGCTGGTGGCTTGGTGGTTAAGTTTTCGCCCGATGTTGTCGAGCTAGCGCCAGCAGAAGCCAGTGAATTGGTGAATAAATTAAACAGTGCAGGTTCATTAGCTAACAAGCATTGGCAAATTCAAGTGATTTCGCCTAAAGGTTTTTCGGAGGCGGCGCGATTGGCCTATTACCGGGTTAATGCGGTGCGCAATGTTTTGCTGCAGAACGGTGTGCCTGGTTCGGCAATTGATTTGCGGATTAGTGAAAGTGCTGATCCTGGTGCCGATAACTCGCTAGTGGCAGTGAGACAAATGCCATGATCGGTCAATTATTAGCCAAATTAAAGCAATTGACTGTCTTCGAGTCAGAGGTATTGGATGAGCGTTTTGGCAGTTTGCCAATCTCGATGTCTGACCAAGCCGACCGACGCATGTTACAAGCGCTGTTAATCATGGCAATCCTATTTTTTGTTTGGGCGATTTTCTCGCCAATTGATCGGATTGTTCGTGCAGAAGGACGGATTATTGCCGCCGGTAGAGCGCAAATTATCCAGCACTTGGAAGGCGGTATCGTCACTCAAATTATGGTGCGCGAAGGCCAATATGTAAAAGCCGGCGAAATCCTGATGCGCTTGTCGGATGTACAAGCTAATACATCGGTACAACAAGGCCAAAGTCGTTTATGGGCTTTAAAAGCGCAACAAGCGCGATTAACTGCCGAAGCAGAAGGTCATGAAACACCGGTTTTTGAAGCTGAGATTCCAGAAGAGTTACAAACCACTGAGCGTAATGCCTTTCGGGAGCGATCGACCAAACTCAATTCAGAGCTCTCGGTGTTGCATCAGCAAATTTCACAACGCCAAAGTGAACTTAATGAAGCGCGCAGTCGTGCCCAAAGCCTCAATACTGAATTGGGCTTGGCTAAAAAACTGACGACAGTAATGGATGGTTTGTATAACAAAGGTGCGGCTTCGCAAATGGAATTGCTCGAAGCTCAAGGCCGTAGCGAACGACTTTCAACCAGTTATCACGATGTAACGGCATCTATTCCACGTTTGCAGTCTGCAGTCGCAGAAACCACCGCTAGATTAGAAGAAGCCAACGCCCGTTTTCGTGCCGAAGCGCGTTCTGAATTAAGCGAAGTGACCGCTGAAATTAATCGCATTGAATTTGCGGTGGGTGGCGATAGTGACCGCTTGGCCAGAACTGAAGTCCGAGCATCAACCAATGGTTTTGTGAATCGCTTGTATTTCAATACCATCGGCGGGGTTGCCAAGCCGGGTGAGCATTTATTGGAAATCACCCCTAACG
>JBEGMT010000192.1:0-8075 GCA_041182925.1 Pseudomonadota bacterium
GTTCGATTCCGACCCTCGGTACCAACGAAAAATCTTAGGAAGTCCTAAGGAATACAGAAACCTGCAAGTCATAAGGCTTAGCGGGTTTTTTTATGTCTATTGATGTCCTATATTATCCAACCGCATCCACAAGATTGAGTGACATAAAGCGTCATACGATCTAAAGTGACATAAAAACGTATCACACCGGTGTCACAAAATAGCGATAAATATCAATAAAGACGCCCTCTACAGGGCAGCAAAAGACAAGGACTGTACCAACGAATAACCAAAGAAGTACAAAGACATACAGAAACCCGCAAGTTATCTAGCTTAGCGGGTTTTTTATTGTCCAAAGAGAATTAACGAAATCCGGCGGTAATCAAACCATTAGACGGGAAAACCGAGATTCATTGTGTTAATCAATGACATACTGATTAACACAATGATGCCAATATTACTTATCTGGTTGTAATAACATTTTTTGTACATCACCTAGATGAGTTTCTTCTAAAGCACACATTCGGCGGGCGTATTCTTCAAGTAACACATGACGGTCATCGACCAATTTTAATAAACGATGATACTGGATCAAAGTTTGGGTCTCATGTTCTAAAGATTCGCGCAAAATATCGCCAATTTCGTGTTTATAGGTTTCAAGTAAACCACCAATTGCCAAAGAAGGATGGCCGCCCAAATGAGTGATAATTTCTCCTGCTTCATTGGCATGAGCCAATGCTTCCTCTGCTTGATTACGTAACCAAGCAACAATCGGTAAGCGATTATAACCAAACACCATAAAAGCATAATGTGTGTAACGCACTACACCGGCCAATTCTGCTTCCAGAATAGCGTTTAAAACCTTAATAACCGCTTCTTGATCAATAGCGTTTCTATTCATTATTAACTCTCTTTAAAGTTTTGGGCAGTCACTGTAGCTTTCAGGATAAGTGATACTAATATTGACAACCCGATTTTCCTGATTGGCGTTGTTATCAGCGCCGATTGCCTCGCCAAGTGCTTTGATGTTGAGTTGCTGAGCTTTTGCCCCATGCGCCATTAGCGACTGTTTGATAGTTTCAGCTCGGTGTTCCGATAATAATTGATTACTGTCACTATCACCCACCGTGTCAGTTTGTGCCGTTACAGTAGCAACGGCTTGCGGATGTAAATGCAGGAAATGACCCATTGTGTGTATGTGCTCATCATTGATCTTGATCGGGATATCGCTACCAGTATTGAAATAAATGGCCGCATGATGACTGGTTTCGAGGTTATGGTGATTATGACCATGCACTTCGGTTAACCAATGGCAAAGTTCTTTTTCCGATTCGTGCCGATGCAGATTAGCTAACTTAATGGCATCGTTGGCTTTTTGTTTTTCATCAATATTCCAATACTGATCAGTTTCCCAATGTTGCAAAATAAGTTCAGCAGCCTGTTGATTTTCGGTGGCCAATTTTTCATGCAGCACTGATTGACCATAATGGCCTTGATAGTTGGCATCAATTGCTGTTCTGAGTTCGGCGACTTGTTTTTTAGCGGTAGTGTTGCAAGCGGCTAATGACATACCCAAAATTGCAAGTATCAAGTGAAGATTTTGTTTTTTCATGATCTTTTCCTTATATTGAGTGAATTATTGGCCATTATCGAAAGGACCATAAGTAATCCAGTAACCAGGAAGATTTAAATCAAAATAACGGCTATCTTCGCTAAATCGCTCCCAAACATAGGCCGGACTAATCAATTCTTCGGTTGCAAAAGGTGAAGAAATTAATTCCGCACCTCCCACAACTGTTCGACTAATCGCATGAATTAAACCACGCAATGTTCCCCAACTAAGACCTAGGAAAATATTTTGATCGTGACTGATGTTGACAATATTTTTAGGGATTTCAATAAACCCAGTCACAATATTAACTACGCCTTGACTAGCTTTGGAAGTAAAACATAAATGACAATCTTGAGTATTGGCGCTCACTGTCTGGGTTGCTAATAATGTGCAAAACAAAATAACTGTGATACTTAATTTGTTTTTATTCATAGCTAATGGCTCCTATAAATTGATAATTTCATTTTCTTATTAAATAATTAAAGCTAAAGGTAATTAAGAAAAAGAAATTTAATCCTAGTCATTTATTGGATAGTTATCAATCAATATTGGTCGTATTTGTTTTTTGGGTTAAATTAAAATAAGTGATTGGTGATATAAATTTAAAAAAGGTTTTTATAAAATAAACCTTATAGGTTGTTGAAAAACCATATTTTAGAGGTTGTCGCCTTATGCATTCACCGAGAAGCTTTTACTAAAAATGAGTTTTCACCAAGCGGTGAAGCCTGCATAAGTCAAGCGTCGCTGACTTACAAGCATTTATAACGCCAGAAACAGCGCATGCAGTGTTTTAGATCGGTTTTTGACTACTCACCAACATCCGCGAAAGATCGCTGGCTTTTTCAATGGTGACAGCTGTGACGGATTGATTGGCTTGGATTAAGCTTTGAATTTGTCCGAGTAATTCATTATTGCGTTGTTGCTGTTGTTTCAAGTTTTGCTGGATGTCGTTATCAATGCTCAACAAAGCTTGTTCTAATCCTCTTTTTAAGCCATTTAAAGCCGTTTTTTGTTGAGAAGGTTGTAATTTTTTATTGATGAAAAACGGTATCAACCAACTCAATGCAATCAATAAACCGCTGTGAATCGCAAATTCGCTCCCTAAATAAGCTTTGGTTTCCACGGCACTTTGATAATAACCAGAAAATACTTGATAACCGACCACCGCCATCGCAGTTAATGGCAAGACCGTTTCACAAATCGCTGTAAAGCCCAATAAAAACCGTTGCAAATTATTACCCGGTTTTAGCAGAGCTTGTCTTGCAGATAGCTCGGTGTAATAACGCACGGTTTTTTCGGCTTGCGGTTTCAGGTCATTTAACGCGGTTTTTAAAGGCTTGACGGCTATATTAAATTGATTGGCTTGCAAGCTTAAATTGTCGAGCAAATCATCTAACTGGCTTTGCGTCCATGCATCCCAAAGACGGTGTTCTTGATTAATCGTGACAGTTTCAACTAAGGCTTGCGCCATTTTTTGTAACGGCCAAGACAAGCCTTGTTTCAGTCCTTGTTCGGTGGTTTGCCAAGCGATTTGGTATTGCTGTTGTAATTGTGGATAGTCGCGTTGTTTGAATAAATTCGCTAAATTCTGCAAAGCGGTTTGCAATTGTTGGCGACGAATTTCATGATTGCGCTGGGCAAGTTGTTCGAGTTGATGACTACCGGCCAATTGCTGTAACTGACTGAGTAAAGCGTTAAATTCGTCTTGTTCAGGTTCGGTACAGCTGGTGCGAAACAGCAGCGGATTGTCAAAACCGGCCAAAGCTAATTGGTGCTTTAAATCCTCAAATTGCTGAGGCAAGCCCCTGTCCCATTGATTCATCACAAATAACCAAGCGTGTTTTTCACCTTCGGCTAGCAACATTTGCCAAGCTTTATTGTCGCGATAGCGTTCGGGACTGACCACATAAAGCAAGACATCAATATGCGGTAGCCATTCTAAAACCAGTTGTTTATTGCCCTGCTCGATGCTGTCGAAATCAGGCATATCAATCCACACCAAAGCGCTTTTGCTGGCATCGTTGTGTTGGCTGATTTTGATTTTATCTAAGGGGAAGCCTGCAGGCAGTTGTTTTAAGGCTAAGGATTGATGGTGATAAAGGGTGACTTCGCGTGACGTAGGTCTTTCGACACCGGCTTTGGCAATGGCTTGTCCTGCTAAGCGATTTAATAACGAGCTTTTACCAACCCCCGTGCCGCCCATAAAAGCAACGATTAAAGGTTTGGCATCATCGGCTGCATTGGACACAAACAAATTGTCAGTACTGCGAGCATCTAAAGCCAACAAATCTTGGGCTTGAGCATGACTGATTTGGCCTTCGGCGATGGCCGCTTCCGCCCATTGTTGCGCTTGAGCAAGCAAATTAGAGTAATCGTAAGCCATGTTTTTTCTCTTTAAGCTGTTGTTCGGCGATTTGGCATTGTTGTTGGCTGATGTTGAAGCGCTGTGGCGCTTGGCTTTGTTGCGGCAATTGATAGAGCCTGTCACGCAAATGGATTTCAAATAAACTGGCTTTTACCGTATTCAGTTGATGCTGTTTCAATTCGGCTTCTACTCGCTGCATATAACTCCCCATCGCACTTTCTGCCAACAACGAGGTAATGGTGAGCATCATCGGCGTCAGCACCAAATCGTGAACACCAATACCGCCAGTTTGAATCGCTAATAACATAGCGGCTAAATCAGTGGTCACTCGGGTGGCGCGTAAGCTATTAAGGGTGGCGGGTTGTTGTTGCAGTTTGTAATACAAGCGATGGGCGGCGGCATCAACATCTTGCTGAAAATGGTCGTGATAACTGGCGACCGCTTGTTGATAGTTTTGTAGCAATAAGGGCTTTTTGGTTCTTAAACTAATCGCAGTTTCTTTCCACCAACTGGCTGGCACGGCTTCGGTTTCGGCTTTCTCTAGCAATTGGTCTGCCAACTGAATCAGCAAATGTTCGCCAATTTGAAAAAGCACGGTAAGCTCTTGACTTTGATTGATTGGGTATTTGTCTTTACCTAAAGCAACCAACTTGCGAATTGGCCAAGTCATCACTCGACGAGTTTTACTGATGACGTTAGCAAATCCAGGAATTTCTAATAATTTCAGTAAATTAAGTACTGCGTTCTGGAAAGTTTCGTAATGATGTGGATGGTCTAAATAATCGCGTTGATATTGTTTGACGGCTTGTTTGAGGCACTGATCAACCATAGTTTGCCAAACTTGTTGGGCTTGATGCTCGGCAAATATCGGTTCCAACCACAACGACCAATAATGCTTTAATAATTGCTGTTGATTTTGTGGCTGTTTTTTAGGATCGATTTGTTTAACCAGTTTGATTATTGCTTGATTGGCGTTTGTTGGCCAAATCGGTGAAGTTGATTGTTTTTGAAACGCCAATGGGACGATTTGCGGTAATGGATCATGGCGATGTTGTTGCCATTTTTGTTGTAGCGACTGGACCAGTAGCGCTTCGCTGTCGAAACTAAGTTTGTTGAGGCAAATCAAGGTGGGTTGTTTAAAGGGGGCGATGGTTTGCATCACTTCCCACACAGATTGATCTGCGTATTTTTCTTTGCTGACTACCAACACAATGATATCAGCCAATGCGATGGTTCTAATCACACCTTCGCGGTAATCCGCGGCATCGATGGAATCAAAATCCGGTGTATCCCAAATTACACAATCGGGTAATAAATTTGAGCGACTGGCGGCGGTATTGAGGCTGTAACAATCGTAGCGATGACGGCTTAAAGCGGCTTCGGGTAAGCATTGAAAACGGCCAAAATATGTTTGTAAACCACTGCAATCACTAGGGGTTACAACGTGACAAAAACCGTGTGGATGCACCGTATAACCGGCTAAAGGACTGACACCTGCTTGATCGCTATTGAGTAGTTGGTTAACCACAGAGCTTTTGCCGGCTTGAGTGGGACCAATTACGGCAATTTGTAATGGAAATTGAGGTAAACTCTCAATAAGATGACCTTTACGGATAAACGCTTCGCCGTAAAGTAGCTGTTCGACACGTTGTTGATAGTCAAAATAAAGCGGATTTTTGCTATCCAGTGTCGTAAGCACTGTCTGGTAACGCTGTTTAAGAAGTTGGATAAATTCCAGCATAATATTTGGGCTTGGGTTTATAATTCCCAAGTAATTTAGTTTGTTTAATAGCCCGAAACTCAACATTATAAATATAATTTTCGGGATTGTTCATTTAGCTACCGAGGAGCTTACATCATGAAGAAATCATCAGCTGCTTTAGTTTTGATAGCGTGTGCTTTATTGATCGGTTGTAACAAAAGCCAACAGATCAATGGCAGCAGTATGAAAACCGTTAACCGTTCTATCAGTCAAATCAAGGAACGCTTACCACTTGATCAACGTATTGAGTTTGAAGTGTCATTCTGGACTTTGCGAGATGAGATTAAAGACAACGGCGAATTTATGGATGCCATCGATGGTAAAACCCCTGATCAATTGATCGCGGCTGGTAAAGAGTTGTTCGAAAAACGTAAAGCCAGCGGTAATAAAGAATACGAAAAATTTACCACTTGGGAACAAATGATTAGCCAATACTCACAAGAGCGTATTGATCAAAACCGTAAGAAAACCCCAGATCAACGTGACAATGCTAATCCACATCGCGTTGATTACAAAATGCACTCTATGTAAGACGCTTTGGCCTTGCTGGGGCTGGCAGTTGTTTTTGATCGACTAAAATCGAAACAAACTGACTGGCCTCAGAAATGGTTTTCTCCATCACATCAATCAGTTTCGATATATCCACACCTATCTCGACAAACTCATGCCGTAACGCCGCAATCGCGTGGGCATTGAGATTATGCTTTAAAAATAACACCTGATCTTGAAACGCTGCCAATACCGGATGCATCCGAGTTTCCGCTATCTGCAAGGCTTTTAATAAACGACCGTATTGCTGGCGGGATTTTTTTAGCTGTTGCTGACTACGGGCTTTTAAAGCGCGATTGCTATACAACTCCAACTCCGCTTCCCACTCGGCAAACAAGGCTTCACTGACATCTTCAATGGCTTTAATTCGTTGACTGACTTGCTCGGCTTTATAGCGACAATGATCGTAACGTTTTTTTAATTGCTGATAACGTTGCTCTAAAGGCGTGTCATCGAGACGGACGATGGTTTTAAATTTTTCCAAAGCATCGACAAATTGATCGCGGCTTTCTTTTAAGCTTTCACAAGCCTGATCGACCTGCACCACGACAATATCGCGTTTATGATCGCCCAATAGCGACTCGCGGCCTTGGTAATAGGCGTTGCGTATCGGTTTGCTTAGCAAAGATTTAATCAGATTAATCATAGGATGAGATAAAGCTGTGTTTATGAATTACCCGAATCGGGCAATTAAGTGCTTCCGCAAATTGACCAAAAGCCGCGTCAATTATGCCGTGCTCTTGCAATTGTTCTAGGCTGAATTTAGGATCAATTTCGGCAGATTTAATCAAAATCAGTTGCTCAGCATTCAATCGTCTTGCCAACCAAGCTGCTAAACTATCGGAAGTAATATCCCAACTTGCCGCAATCCCTGCTTGGTCTAAATCACCGATAGCCGGTGACCAAATACTGAGGTCAGGCAAAGTAGCATCCAGTTTATCCATCAGCACAAACTGCGGTTTTAAACTTTGCAATAATACCGCCATTTGCTGCATCGCTAATACCGCCATTTGATGTGCGGCCCTATCATCAAACTGCCAACAAGCTTGCGCGGCACGGACTTGATCGGCAAACAAACCGCCACCCGGCACGATGATTTTTTGTCCAGCCAACTGTTCAACTGCTTCAAGGCAAGGCAATAACTCGGTGCCTTGCAACAAGCTACCACCCAGTTTGATAACCGTGATCACACGCTAAACTGCTTTAATAGTTGTAATAAGGCCGCAGCTTTGTCGAAACATTCTTGATATTCCTCGTCTAGCACCGAGTCATTGACAATCCCGCCACCGGCCCAAAAGCGGATGGTGTTTTGATTATGCATTAAAGTGCGGATAGCGATACTGGTATCCATATTGCCATCAAAGCCAATATAGCCAATTGAGCCGCAATAAATGCCACGCCGCTGTGGTTCGAGTTCTTCAATCACTTCCATGGCGCGAATTTTCGGTGCGCCAGTAATTGAGCCGCCGGGGAAACAGCTACGCAATAAATCCAGTGCTTGTTGACCGCTGGCCAGTTCACCAATCACGGTGCTCACCAAATGATGCACGGTCGCATAAGACTCAACTGCAAATAACTTAGGTACTTTCACCGAGCCGTCACGACAAGTTTTGCTAATGTCATTACGCAACAAATCAACAATCATCACGTTTTCAGCGCGATCTTTTCGGCTATTGCTTAAGTCTTGGATTTGTTGCTGATCTTGTTCAGGATCGGCTTTTCTAGGGCGCGTACCTTTAATTGGCTTAGTTTCGACACGACCGTCACTCACTTGCAGAAAACGCTCAGGTGATGAGCTTAAAATTTGC
>JBEGMT010000193.1:0-10462 GCA_041182925.1 Pseudomonadota bacterium
TTTCATCAGCAGAAGTTTTCACCCCATAAACAGATAAATCTAAGAATCCTAATTGATTAATCTCTTTTTCGATGTCATCGGGATTTATATAAATTCCAAGTAAAGCAGGTTCTATAACTGCCTTAATAGTGCTTTTGCCTGAGCCATTTGGCCCAGCAAACATTCTTAAACGGGGGGTTGCAATATTCATTTAGATAGAACGACACTTACGCAGACCTATGGTAGTAGGCGTAGCCATCGGCAAGGTCTTAATCAATTTTTGGCTGCCGTCAGCAAAAAATTCGATTAATTGACCATCAATCGCTTCAATAACCGTTTGTCCAGAAACCAGTGTTTTGCAGTAGGCTTGTTTAATGGCTCCTTCAGCTAATTCAGGAATTCGGTTTTCAAGAAAAGTCATGGTTTCTTCGTTTAGTTGATTCATGGTTATCCTCATATTATGTTTTGCTATTTGGCGTTAATCGCAACAAAACTTTCTCCAAAAACGCCACCTTATGTTCCATATCCTCAAAATTTTGGGTAAACCTTAATTTATCCGCGCCATCAAATTTATAAACCTGCGCTTGAGTTTGAATCATGGTGATCAATTCGCCGGTATCAATTTGCGGGGTAGAGGTAAAAATAATCCGGCCACCCGCTGCATGGGCTTCGAGTTTTTTAATCCCTAAATGCGCGGCTTGTTGTTTTAACTCGGTGACTGCGAACAAGGCTTTGGTTTGATCCGGTAACAAACCAAAACGGTCAATCATTTCGACTTTTAAAGCGCGTAAATCATCACTGGTTTCAGCGCTGGCGATGCGTTTGTACAACACCAAACGAGCGTGAATGTCGGGCAGGTAATCTTCTGGAATCAAAGTAGCGGTTTGTAAATCGACTTCTGGGCCGTAATCAAACGGTGCATCGAGTTCTGGCTGTTTACCTGATTGCAAAGCTTTCACTGCCCGTTCCAGTAATTCGGTGTACATAGTGAAGCCGATTTCCTGAATTTGACCGCTTTGGTCGTCGCCCAACAACTCACCAGCACCCCGAATTTCCATGTCATGCGATGACAACATAAAGCCGGCGCCTAGTTCGCCAGAGCTTTCAAACGCCTCCAAACGCTTAATCGCATCTTTTGACATCAAGGATTTAGGCGGCACCACGCAATAAGCATAAGCGCGGTGATGCGAACGTCCGACGCGACCTCGTAATTGATGCAACTGCGCTAGACCTAGTTTGTCGGCACGATTGATGATGATGGTATTGGCAGTTGGTACGTCGATACCGCTTTCGATAATCGTGGTGCTGATTAGGACATTGAAACGCTGGTGATAAAAATCCAGCATGATTTGTTCCAGCTCGCGTTCAGCCATTTGGCCATGAGCGATTTGCACCCGCGCTTCGGGTACCAAAGCTTCCAGCTCGCGGGCCATTTTATCCATGCCTTTCACATCGTTATGTAGGAAAAATACCTGACCGCCGCGTTTGATTTCCCGCTGGCAAGCTTCTTGAATTTGCGAATCTATCCATTCAGTAATGAAGGTTTTAATTGCATGACGATTAGGTGGTGGGGTGGCGATAATCGAAATATCGCGTAGTCCAGACATCGCCATGTTTAAGGTGCGCGGAATCGGTGTGGCGGTTAAAGTTAGCAAATCCAGCTCGTGACGCAGTTTTTTGAAATGCTCTTTTTGCGCCACGCCAAATCGATGTTCCTCGTCGATAATCACCAAACCCAGTGCTTTATATACCATGTCTTTGGACAGCAATTTGTGGGTGCCGATTACCACATCGACTTTACCAGCGGCTAAATCGTCGTTAATCGCTTTTTGCTGTTTGGGCGTCACAAACCGCGACATAACCTCGATTCGAATCGGCCAATCAGCAAAACGGTCGCGGAAGTTTTGATAATGTTGTTGGGCGAGGAGGGTAGTGGGCACTAAAACAGCCACTTGTTTACCGCTTTGCACGGCAATAAATGCCGCTCGCATCGCGACTTCGGTTTTACCAAAGCCGACATCACCGCAAACCACGCGATCCATCGGTTGTGGATTAGCCATGTCGTGAATAATCGCTTCGATAGCGCTGGCTTGGTCTGGGGTTTCTTCAAAGGGAAACGCAGCGGCAAACGCATTGTATTCGGTGTTTTCGACCTTAAAGGCAAAGCCCTGACGCGCCGCGCGTTTGGCGTGAATATCGAGCAACTCGGCTGCCACATCTCGCGCTCGTTCCATGGCTTTTTTCTTGGCCTTGCTCCATTGCTCGGTGCCCAATTTATGCAGCGGTGCATTTTCAGCGCTGATACCACTGTAGCGACCAATTAAATGCAAGGATGAAACCGGCACATACAGTTTGTCGTTGTTGGCGTATTCCAGCATCAAAAATTCAGCTTCAAAACCACCGACATTAAGGGTCTGCAAACCTAAATAACGACCAACGCCGTGTTCTTGATGAACAACTGGCGAGCCTATAGTCAGTTCGTTCAGATTGTTAAAAATGTTTTCTAATTCGCGGGCGGCGGATTTGCGGCGACGGCGACGTTGCTGGACTTTTTCGCCGTTTAACTGGCTTT
Organism: Pseudomonadota bacterium; assembly: GCA_041182925.1. Taxonomy (GTDB): domain Bacteria; phylum Pseudomonadota; class Gammaproteobacteria; order Methylococcales; family Methylomonadaceae; genus Methylomonas. The sequence continues at coordinate 2,552 of JBEGMT010000193.1, forward strand.
CGGTAATGATCGCTATCGCTGGCTTGTCTAGCCATAAACCGTGATCCAGCGGTGCAACCACGATAGACAATTTGTCATTGCTGGCTAAAAACTCCGGCCAGTTTTGAACTTGTTTGGGTTTGATTTTGACCGCTTTGAGTTTTTCTAAAATCCCTTCCCGATGACCGGCGGTTTCTGCGATTAACAGGATTTTGCCATCAGCCGTTTCAATAAATTGGCGTAACTTTTGCGCAGGTTCTTTTACGCGGTTATCAATCGCAATGTCCGGTAAGGCTTGGCATTGCAACGGAAAACCGTATTCAGCTTGGTTATCAAGCACAATCTGAGCAAATTTCTGGCTGTTCGCTAACAAATCATCAGCGCTTAAAAATAACTGGGTTGGCGCTAATAACGGTCTGTCCACCGCGTATTTGCGTTGTTGATAGCGCTGTTCGGCTTCGTCATAAAAGCGTTGTGCGGTGTCGGCAAAATCGCAAGGCACCACGAACACGGCATTTTTCGGCAAATAAGCGAATAAAGATTCGGTGTTATCAACAAATAACGGTAGGTAATATTCAATCCCTGCTGGCGCTATGTGTTTGGAAACGTCTAAATACAGCGTGTTTTTCGGTGAAGAATCGGGGAATTGTTCGCGAAATGCTTGGCGAAAATGCTTGATAGCGTCGTCGGTAAACGGAAATTCACGCGCGGGGAATAGCTCGAATTTATCCATTTTTTGCTGCGACATTTGGCTGTCGGGGTCGAAGCTGCGAATTGATTCGACTTCATCATCAAACAACTCAATCCGATACGGTTGCTTACTGCCCATTGGGAATAAGTCGATAATCGAGCCGCGCACCGCAAATTCACCGTGTTGATAGACTTGCGAAACACATTGATAACCGACCGCTTCCAGTTTGATCCGGCTCAGTTCTAAGTTCAAAGTGCCACCGACTTCAATCACAAAACTGTGCGCCAAAATATGTTCGCGGGGTGCTAAACGGTGCATCAATGTCGCCACCGAAACAATCAAGGCACCGCGCTTGGTATCGGGGAGCAGGGCAAGGGTGCGTAAGCGTTCGGAAATGATTTCCGGTAGCGGTGAAAATACGTCATACGGTAAGGTTTCCCAATCGGGAAAATGCAAAATCGGTAGGCTGTGATTTAAGAAAAAGCCTAATTCATGTTCCAAACGTAAAGCAGTTTGGGTGTCAGAGGTGACAATCACCCATAAGCGTTGTTGTTCGGCGATTGCGGTGGCTAGCGCTAAGGAATCACCGCAACCATTGAGGCCGCTCCAAAACAGAGGTTGATCGGGGCTAACAGCCAATGCTGATTCAGGAATAAGCGATAAAGACATGGTGTTCGGATTGAATGATAGATAGCAAGATTATAACCATGTTAGTTAATACCGCAGGCAATTTGGCATTAGCGGAGCGCATAGATCGGCTCAGCATTGAAGACTTAATGCTTGTTATAAGCTTTCCGTTCCAAACCCTGCGATTATCGGCATGTTTGTGTTTGTGTTTGTGTTGGTGTTCATAAAGTATCTAGAGATGAAGATGCTTGGCAAATAGCGATTAGAGAGCTTGATACCACTAAAGGCTATTCTCAGCAAATGCCGGCGAAGTTGCGCGGTCTAAACGGGGCACAAGCAACCCACACTTCGTAGCTTCAGTTAACCTAAAAGCATTGATTTAAATAGTAGATACTAAAAAGCCTGAAATTAAATTCCAGGCTTTTTTTTGAAACGTTTACGATTTGTCTAATTAACAAATGCTTTTATGAAGTTTTAGAAAGCCAACGAATAACGCAAATTTGCGCCATAACTACTAAAGTTCTCATTTAAAGACTGCGATGTGTTAAAGCCCAAACTGATTTGACTGCTTGCGGTTAGATTACGAACGAGTTGAGCTTGGATGTTCATAGCTGAGTTAATTGTGTTACTTAACCCAACATTTTGCGAAGCATCTACATGGTCAACATGAGCTAATTTTAAACTAGCTGTTTTTCCATCATTGTGAATGGCATGTGAGTATGAAACCCTTAACACAGGTTGCCAAATGCTCCAGTCATTAGTATCTGCTGCAGTCAAAATCCGTCCCCACTGAACGCCAAAGAAGGCTCTTTCACTTCGCTCTGTGCTGGTTCCGTAGCGAATATCGCCGCCTGCACTGCCTGTTTCAGTGTAACCATCCACCCGATTACTCAACCACTCATAGCCAGTATATGGAAACCAGCTTTGGCTGCCAGTAAGAATGGGTAATCCTATTTCTAAGCCAATTGAAGATGTTGCACCCTCGGTTTTGCCTTGAGCGGTCATCTCATAAGGATCGTTACGTTTGATATTGTCATAGTTCAATTCATTACGTGATGCACTGATACGGGCGAGCCAACCATCGCCTAACATACGAAAATGCATACCATATCCATACATATTGTTATCGAAGTTACCCGCAGCATGATTCATCCAAGCTGCACCGGATTGCATACTCATACCGAAACGCAACCACTTTTGAATTGGCATTTCAAAGCCAAATATGCCGGAAAAACCGTTTTGTTGATCGGATTGTAAATGTTGATAATTACTTTGAACGAAGCCGCGTATGCCTTCATCAAAACCGAAACGTGAGCGAAGGTTTTCAGCTGCCCAGAATCCTGTCAGTGCATCATCCATTGCTATTAGACTGCCTGTTCCAGAGCGACGTAAGGCATTGAGATTACCTCTTCCTAAAGTTTCCATAGAACGAAGATATGTAGGGTCAACGTAAGTAGGTAATGTCAAACGATAGGTTAATATTTGATTCGGTATTGTGTAGTCAGCTGAATAAGCGTTACCTTGCATCACCCCGTTTGCAGTACCAAAATCGTTGTCATTACCGACAAATAAAAAGTAATCATTGGGTGCCGAAGGATCTAAAGCGGGAGCTAAACCTAGTGATTCCCATTTTTCGGCTAATCGAGGCGTGTTCGCTGCTGCGACAGGGTTGGGTAAATTGACTCCAAATCTACTTAATTGAGTCGGATTAAGCATGTTGACTAATTCAGTTTGTGCAACAGGGGTAATGTCGCTGCGCAAAACCCCATTTGGTGCGATCGGGGTGTAGCTATTTTCATAAACACTCCCAGCTAGATTCGTTGCATTAGAGGTGTCAACTAGTAAAACGCTTTTGAATACAGCGGCTCGGGTGTCGCCATTACCGAGACCGTTACCATCTCTTGATAACACCAAAAACTGTGAACTGTTTAGAGACAAAATTTCACTTTGGGCTGCTGTACGATCATAATTGGGTCCAGTTCCATCACGATCTATTTTAGGCAGAGTTAGTACATATTCTGCTGAGGGATTGCTTGGGGTTGGATTGTTGGCAATATCATAAACCAACATTCGAGTGTTTTGACGGGTTTCCTGAGCGTTGGTTGAATCTTGCACTGTGGCGCTTTGTAACAGCACAACTAGTTTTTTACCATCTGGCGTAACCGTTGCACCTTCAAGGCCTTGATTATTCCGGCGACCACCGGTATCAGGCGGATTAGTTGAGTTAAAATTAATTTGATTGTTAGTTTGTGGGGTAATCGCTGCTACTGGATTAATGATTCCGCGCAATTGACGGTCTGCACCAAAGTAATAGATGTTTGCAGCATATTCATCGCTGACATAAAAACTGCCGTCTTTAAGATAAGCTATCCCTTCTGCATCAATTGCAATTTTATTAACGCTTTGTACTAAAGGCACATTAGCACCTAGTGCAGTACTCACATTGGCGGCAGGATCTAAGCCAGTGAAATCCTCTCCACGGTTATCTTTAAGTTTTTGACTGCCCAAATAGTTTAAAGTCAACGAATTGCTTGCTGCAGGACCGGTTCCTGTATCGGGTGTTAAGCTGATGCTGAAACGGTTGATTCGAGCAGCAAAATCACTATAAAAAGTACCGCTGTTATAACCTCTATCAGGGACGCCCAGTAAAATGCCCCCAGTATAAGTATCACCAGATTTACGCCAGTTAGTTAGATCTAAAGCTAAGGCGGAGAATGAGCCTAATGTGTCACCGAAACTGTCGGTTAAACCACTTTCGAAAGTGCCTACACCGACCAGACCTTTGTTAGTAAAGGTCTGACCGCAAAAATCAACACTACTAGCGGCTAGACTATTGGTAGTGTTGTTTGTTAACCAATTAGTTGGTGAGGTGTCACAAGCGCCATGAACTTGTGTAGTAGTTCCTAGCGTGGCCGCAAGAAACAATGTTTTTTTAAAATTAGAAATAACCATAAGAAGCTCCGATAAAAACTTCTTAGCATGTTAATAACATAATTTTACATTTGTATTACATCGATCTGCGTAAGTACCCAACTAAAAATCTTGCTTGCTACTTAAGCTGAGGAGATTGACACTCCCCGGCATTCACTGGGTAGTATCGGGAAAAATTATTTCAAGTTAACAAGTATAATCGGCAACCAACCCGTCAATTTTGACTGTATTCTTATCATGCTGGCTAATCGGTGTGTAACCAAGACACTGGTCGCAGACAGGGTTACTATAGGTAATCTCTTTTCAGTGCTAATAAATACTAATCATGCTTTCTCATATCCTGCCTAAAGCCGAAATCTCGATTCGCGAAAACTTAAAATGGCTCTACATTCTCAGAAACCTGATGCTGTTTTCCGTGATGGTGACAGTGTTTACAGTAGTGAAAATGATGGGAATTACCTTGCCAGAAAACCAGCTATGGCTGGGGATTTTCGCGATTTCGATTCTTAATCTCTATACATGGCTACGTTTACGGACTAAAGAAGAAGTCACTGAACACGAGATTTTTTCGCAGATTTGTATGGATGTGTTGGTGTTGGCTTACATGCTGTACCTAACTGGCGGTGCTTCCAATCCTATTATTTGGGTGTTTTTACTGCCGTTAATTGTGACCGCAATTATGTTGCCGCAGGCTTATGCTTGGAATATGGTGATTATCACTTCCAGTATTTATACCATGTTGATTACTTACAACATCCCTTTGCCAGCGATTGAACCACACATGAAGCATAGCGATATGATGATCATGAGTCCTGATATGATGGAACAAATGCATATGATTGCTGATCGTCGTTATTTCAATCTGCATATTTTTGGTATGTGGTTTGGTTTTGTGTTCAGTGCTGGATTGGTTGCTTTTTTCGTCGTGGCTTTGGCAAACACTTTGAAAGAACGGGAGCGTAATTTGGCCGATGCTCGGGAAAGTGCCTTAAGAGATGAGCGGGTGGTGTCATTAGGTACTTTAGCTGCCAGTGCTGCTCATGATATGGGCACACCGTTAGGAACGATTGCTATTTTGGCGCATGAAATGGCTGATGATTTGCCGATTAGTCGGTTCCCAGAATTACATGAAAAATTAATCATCGTTCAGCAGCAAATTGATCGCTGTAAACAAGCCCTGTCGGTGATGTCGGCTTCGGCGGGTGAAATGCGCGCAGAATCCGGCAAAGTCATGTTAGTCAGTGAATATATCGACGAAGTACTCAATCAATGGCGCGCCCATAAAGCCTCGACCAAGTTAAAGCTGTTTATTGAACCGAATCTTAATATGTCGGCACAGATCATTGCCGAGCGCACCGTAACCCACTCAATTATCAATATTCTCAACAATGCCGCCGAAGCTACCCAAACTGAGCAGGGGATTGAGTTTCATGTTAATTGGGATCAATACACGCTTAATCTGAAAATTAGAGATTTTGGTCCGGGCTTACCGACTGAGTATTTGGAGTTTGCTGGACATCAGCCAGTAAAAAGCAGCAAGCAAGGGATGGGCGTAGGCTTGTTCTTGACCTATACCACCATTAAGCGATTAGGCGGTAAAATAGAATTTAACAATCTTGAAACAGGCGGCGCCTGTGTGGAAATCGAGTTGCCAATATTAACGACTATGGAGAGTATTAATTAATGAATGAATTATCCACCGACAAACCGAATTTATTATTAGTCGATGACGACGTTACTTTTTGTTCGGTGCTAAAACCAGCCTTGGAAAAACGCAATTTTCAGGTGACGGTTGCCAATGATATTAGCAGTGCTATCGAATTAGCTGAAAAAATCGACCCAGAATATGCGGTGATTGATTTGCGGATTGGTCACGAATCGGGATTGGAAATGGTCAAAACGCTAATCGAATTAGATTCTAATACCCAAATCGTCATGCTGACTGGTTTTGCTAGTATCGCCACTGCGGTAGAAGCGATTAAATTGGGCGCAATTCATTACCTGACCAAACCTGCCAATGCCGACGAAATTGTCAGTGCTTTATACAAAAATGAAGGCGACACCACGGTTTCTATCAGCGATAGTCCGTTGTCGGTTAAACGCTTGGAATGGGAGCATTTACAAAAAGTCTTAATGCAACATGATGGCAATATTTCCGCCGCAGCCCGTGCCTTGAATATGCACCGTCGTACTCTACAACGCAAACTGGAAAAACGTCCGGTTAACAATTAATCCACGATAGCGATTAGCCAATCGCCATCACATCAAACAGGTGAACAATGATTAGAAGCATGACCGCTTTTGCCGATGGCGAAATCGCTGTAGAAAACTTAACCATCCTTTGCGAACTACGCTCGGTCAATCACCGTTACAGCGATGTCAGCGTTAAATTGCCGGAGCGTTTACGCTTTGTTGAAGCCGATGTCCGGCGTCTGATTGCCGACAAACTTAAACGCGGCAAAATTGAATGCGGCCTAAGCTATAAAAAACAACAAGGTAGCCAGAATTTTGCCTTTAACAGCGAAGCGGTCGAAAAACTACTCGCAGCTACCGCTAGCATCGAAACCAAAATGAATAATCCCCAAGCGTTTTCGGCATTGGAGGTTCTGGCGTTTCCTGGTGTGCAACAAGAAACCGAAGCCGACAAAGAAGCCTTGCGGGAAAAAATCATCACTTTGCTCAATCAAACCTTAGACAAAATGCTGGAAACTCGGGCTAGAGAAGGTGCGCAATTGTCATTATTGATTGTCGAACGTTGCGAGAAAATCAATCAATTGGTTGCCGCCGCCCATAACCGAATGCCAGAAGTGTTAAGCAACATCCGCAGTAAACTTCAAGCCCGAGTGCTGGACATGGTCGCCGAGCCGAATTTTGATCGTTTGGAACAAGAGTTGGTATTGCTGGCGCAAAAGTTAGATGTAGATGAAGAATTAGACCGATTAGCAACCCATGTTGTCGAAGTATTGCGGGCTTTAAAACAACCAGAACCAACCGGTCGCCGTTTAGATTTCTTAATGCAGGAAATGAACCGTGAAGCTAATACCTTGGGTTCAAAATCTGCTGATAGAGAAATGACCCAAATTTCGATTGATTTGAAAGTGTTGATTGAACAAATGCGCGAGCAGATTCAGAACATTGAATAACGTCTTAGACCTTCATAGTGATGGGTGGCTAGGGGAAAATTTTTTAAATTGCTAACTGATTACACAATCCAACGACTAGCGCTGCATAACATCAGTTAACTGAATAGCGCGCGCCACCTTCCTGCACAATTATATTCAAGCTATGAACTCTGCCATTCCTTTAATTATTTTTCTTTTGATGACATTGATGCTTGGTATGCCAATCATTGGTTGGATTATCAGTCGCAAGCGAGATGATAAATTTGTCCAGTTTTGGTTTTTAGCAATTATTTTTGACGGATTACAAATCCCAATCGTAGCGGCACAAACAAGTTATCCAGGATGGTTTACTTTCGTTGTGCCCAGTATTATAGCTGTCATTTTCTATCTAACCATTTGGCAATTAATACGTATAGAAATTAACCGGATTTTTAATAATAAAAAATTTTGGAGGTCTCTATGGTTTTCAGTTGTATTTAATGGCTTATCAGCAACGATTGTTTTTTATTTTTATCAAAATTCACCTATTTATATTTATACCTTTTGTAATTTAGTTTATCT